>JAAYSO010000033.1 GCA_012523945.1 Bacillota bacterium | reverse complement strand
GTCTCGTTTATGGTTAGTTGACAAACGGATTGCCGCTCACTACAATGAGGGTAAAATCAATCGGCGAGGGACGGGCATGAAAGCAAAAATTTTGACTGCCTTAAAAAAGGCAAAAGATCAATATGTATCCGGCGAAGAATTAAGCAAGACTCTGCAGGTGAGCCGTACAGCCGTCTGGAAAGCTGTGAACACACTGCGTCGACAAGGATATGAAATAGAATCATCACCACGGTTAGGGTATCGCCTGCATGAGGTCGCTGACGTGCTTACACCTTTGGAAATAAGTGACGGTTTAAACACGAAGAAATTGGGTAAGCAAATTCACTACTTTGAAGAGGTGGATTCAACAAACCGGGTTGCACAGGAACTGGCTGCTGAAGGTGCCCGGGAAGGAACGATTGTTCTTGCCCTGCAGCAAACACAGGGGAAAGGGCGCCTTGGTAAAGCCTGGAGCTCGCCGCCCGGTGGGGTTTGGTTGTCTTTAATTTTGCGGCCCCAGCTTGTGCCCATGCAGGTGCCGCTCATAACTTTGCTTGCCGCCGTGGCTGCCGTAGAAGCAACTATTGATATTAGTGGTCTGCTACCGCAAATAAAATGGCCCAATGATTTGTTAGTGGGGGAGAAAAAACTGGCTGGTATTTTAACGGAAGTTGCGGCAGAAGCAGATGGTATCCGGCATGCTGTGGTAGGTATCGGTATCAACATTAATGTTTCGCCTAAGACATTGCCGCCGGAATTACAACAAGCGGCAACATCTTTGTGGGCGGAGACAGGGCAGGCTATTAACCGCTCCGTTTGGGTACGCACTTTCCTGGAAAAGTTTGAAAGCTATTATTTGGAAGCAAGTAAACATGGTTTCGCAAAAATACTGCAATCCTGGCGACAGTATGCACATACCTTGGGTAAAGAAGTAACTGTCCACTACGCCGGGAAAACCATAAGCGGCCGTGCTCTGGATATAGATGATCACGGTGCGTTGCTGGTGGAATCAGAAGGCGGCATTATGCGTTGTTTGGCCGGTGAGGTTACTTTAAATAAACAATAAAAGAAAAGATGAGGGCGAGAGCATGCTTTTAGCCATAGATGTGGGTAATACAAATATTGTCCTTGGTGTTTATGAAAAAAATAAACTGGTTATTTCTTGGCGTGTTTCCACTAACCGTCTCCAAACCGGTGATGAGTATGGTGTGATTTTAAAAAACCTGTTTAAGCAGGCACAAATGGATACCGCTGACCTGGAGGGCATTATTATCTCCTCCGTAGTGCCGCCTTTAATGTATGCTTTAGAAGAAATGGCGCAGCGTTATTTTCATTTGAAACCGCTTGTTATTGGTCCCGGAATTAAAACCGGTTTAAATCTCGCTGTAGATAATCCAAAAGAAGTGGGTGCAGACCGTATAGCCAATGCTGTTGCCGGCTACGAGCTCTATGGCGGACCGTTAATTATTGTGGACTTCGGTACGGCAACTACCTTTGATGCCATCTCAGAACGAGGAGATTATTTAGGCGGTGCCATTGCACCGGGGATCAATATTTCCACGGAAGCACTTTTTGAAAGGGCGGCAAAATTGCCACGGGTTGAATTGGCCAGGCCGAAAAAAGTAATTGGGAAGGATACAATTACCAGTATGCAAGCCGGAATTATCTATGGTTTTGCCGGCCAGGTAGACGGAATAGTGAAGCGGATGCTTGGTGAATTCAAGGAGCAACCTAAAGTTGTGGCCACGGGTGGATTGGCCTCTTTAATTGCTGGGGAAACAGAAACAATCTCTTTAGTTAACCCGCGCTTAACCCTGGAAGGGTTACGATTGATTTATGAAAAAAATAAGAAGTAAAAATTACCATGGAAGAGAAAGGATATTGCCTCCGTTTGTAGAATAACTAGTCAAGTAGGCTAGGGAGGGATGTTAATGCCCTATAAAATTTGCACATACTGTGGTAAAACATCATATTCAGCAGCAGATTCGCCCAGTATTAAATGGCTCTGCCCATATTGCAATAAAGATATTTCACATGTCAAAGGAATAATCGCTTTGCCCAAAGATACAGGGGATCAGAATAGCAGCAAAGAAGAATAAAGCCCAAAAGGGCTCTTTTTTTTTGTTTGAAAGAAATAAGCCGCGGAATTTCCGCGGCTTTACAAGCTTTTAGTCAGGCACTTCGCTGGCCGGAATTTGTCTTAATTGAGTGGGGTCAGTTACATCTTTATGTATAAACAAACCGCACCAGCATTGTTTCATATAGTCAAAATGTTTACGATGAAACGGGATACAAGGGCAGCAGTTTTGCATATCTTTTTCCCTGTCGCCGGTGATTGCCTGGCAGGGGCAGAAAGGACTGCCATGTTTGCGCTCAATGAGAACTTCCTGCTCTAAAAGGAAATCAACCATTTCTTCATCGGGGTTAAACTTATAGCCCAAAGCATCAACTACCTTGGCAAAACGCCGGCGAAAAATTGCTTTACGTTTGCTGGTATCCATAAAACTAAACTCCTAGTAACTGCTGCAGCCTTTCTTCATGAAAGCCCACCACATATTTGTCACCCAGGGTAACAACCGGGAATTGGGCTCCTCCGGTTAAATCCTGTACTTTTTGAATTAATTCTTTGCGTTCTTCATCGTCTGCCAGATCCACGTCCACATAATCATAGTCTATCTGTTTGTCTGCCAACCAACGTTTTGTGCGCTGACAATGGAAACAGGTGCTCAAAGCATACAAGAAAGGTTTCATTTTTAAATCCCTCCCAAATTAACAAAGATTTGTCCCGCTTCAATTCTGACGGGATAAGTGGGGATGGTAATTTCCGGGGCCGTGACAAATTCACCTGTGCGGATATCAAATATCCAGTCGTGACAGGGGCAGGTTAATTCGTAGTCCTGCAGCTTTCCCCTGTGTAGCAGGCAGCCTAAATGCGGGCAGTCATTTAGCAGGGCAAAATATTGCTCATTTACCTGGGCTATGAGGATATTTTGTCCGTTAAGCTTAACATTGACCATAGTACCCGGTTTTAGGTCTGCCGTTTTCAGAGCTTGTACCCAACTGCTCATTATGCCCTCCTTCGTCTACAATCTCTAAAAATATGCACTAAATTTGCTTTATTATACCACAATCAAGCTCTTTTGGATTAATATCACATTACATTCATAAGTTTGCCGGAAGGCAAAAGATAAAAAGCATATAATGATCGATATAATTTACCTGCAAAAATAAAAAATTAAACCCGGCCGACAAAGGGCCGGGTTCAATTAACTAAAAGTACGTTCGAGATGGTCTGCTGCCGGTGGCTTGGTACAGAGGCTGACAATAATGTATACAAGGGCGGAAACGGGCAGTGCGTAAAACAGCGGATCCACGTGGGTCCAGGGAAACGGCAGCAGTGCCGGTTTACCGAAGAGAGCCATACTGATGCCAAAAGGCTCTGATTCGGCCACATGTAAGAAAACAAAACCAAGAATACTGACAATAAAGCCGACAATAATGCTGGCCAGGGCACCGCTTTTTGTTCCCCGGCGCCAGTACAAGCCACCGATGAGAGCAGGCATAAAGCCGGCGGCACAGATGCCAAACCAAAAGGCGGTGGCGCGGGCAATAATGCTGTCGGGTAAAATATAAGCTAAAATTACCGCCAGAATAACACCCACGATTACACCGATACGTGTGGGCAGTGAGGAATGTCCGTTATTATCCTGACGATATCCCATAGTTTCCAGCACATCGCGCCCAAAAGCAGTACCTTGGACATGAATCAGCGAACTTAAAGTGGAGATGGCTGCTGAAAGCAACGTCAGCGTAAATAAATATAAAAACCAATCGGGCATAAATGAAGTTATAAAGGCCGGAATAATAAGGTCCACATTCCCCTGAGCCACGTCTGCGGCAATCATGCCATAATTTTCATGAAAATAGACATTACTGAGGGGGCCTACCATGTAAGCTGTGCCCACCATACAGAAAATGAAAATACTGCCGATGAGAACAGCCCGGTATAAGCCACGATTGTCACTGACTGTCATGAAACGCATTGCCAGCTGGGGTTGGGCTAAAACACCGACACCTACTCCCATGATGATGGTGCTGACAACAGTCCACCAGATGGGAGAGCCTAGAGCCGGCATGGCCGTCCAGCCCTGGTGACCCATGGCAGCCAGATTATCCGGTACTAAATTTTTTAGTGCCGTTAAAGCCTGATGTCCGGGAACAATTCCGCCTACCACCCGGTATGTACCAATGAGGAGGGCGATCATACCAATCATCATAATAGCGGCACACAGAGCATCGGTGTACATTACGGCTTTAAGACCGCCGGTTAAAACATACAAACCGACAATCACCGCTAAAATCAAAAGCGCCACATTATAATCCAGGGTAAAAGCTTCTTCCAGAAAACGGGCACCGCCGATCAAAATAATGCTGGTATATGCCGGCATTAAGGCAAAAATAGCCAAGCCGGAAAAGACTGTAATGGCTTTAGAATTATAGCGTGCTCCTAAAAGTGAAGGGAATGTGCTTACATTTAGTTGTGTTGACATGCGGCGAATTCTTGTACCTAAATAGGCAAAAGCAATCCAAACGCCTAAAACAATATTAAGAAATGCCAGCCATAATAAGCTAAACCCGTACATGGCGGCGACTCCGCCAAAACCGACTATGGCGGAGGTACTGATAAAAGTTGCGCCGTAAGAAAGTGACATCACCCAAGGGTTCATGTTGCGGCCGGCCACCAGGTAATCATCGGCGGAAACTGTCTGCCTATAACCAACATATGATAAAAGTGTCAGGACGCCGAAGTACAAGAGAGAAATAACCGCAAGGACTGCCAGATTCAAGAGTGCTCCTCCTCCTTACGGTTCCAGTTCACGATGCCAAAGACTACCGCAAAAACCATGGAAGCAACAGTCAGAATCCATGCCAGTCCGCATGTTAGATCCTGCATGCCAAGCATAAAAAAACCTCCTTTTTTTTGCGCACGGGCATACAAGGAGGCTGTTTGCGCTATCCCTGCTATGCTACCGTACTACCTTTTTTCTTTATTAATACCTACTGTGCTACATGCCCATTGTAACACCTCATGTACATTGCGTCAATTGCTTTTGAGCTTGAATCCGGGTAAAGTTAAAACTTTTGGTAAATAGTCGTGATTTTGCGGGTCAGGAGGCTATTGTCATAATGTTTTTCTGCCAGTTGCCGGCTAAATTGCTGCAGATCCTGAAGATAAAGCCGGTTTTGTATGATCTCTGCCAGATCGTAAAAAATATTTCTGTAGCAGGGGGTGTTGCCGGACAAACCGCTTAAGTCAATTTCTCTTTGCCGGGCGGCTTTTTCCGGGGTAAGCAGGCCTTGGTAGGTTTTCCCCAGGATAACGGCTGCATTGCCGCACGCCAATCCTTCGATGATGGCACGGCCGGTACCCACCACAATATGTGTTTTGGCAAGTAAATCTGCCGTTTCAGTAATCCAACCCAAATAATGGGCCGTTTTGCTATTAGGTTTTTTATTGGCTGCTACATAAAATTCTATTCCTTCCAGCAGGTCCACGGCTTTACAAAAATGGTTATAACCTTTTAGTTTGGCAGAATCGATACGGCTGACTAAAGCAATCTTTATGGGTTCCTCTTTTTGTCCCGGCTGAAATTCCTCTAAATCAACACCATTGGGAATAATATAGAGCTTGGGTGCAAATTCTCTAAATTCTTGAGCCACCCGCCAGGAGATACAGATAATTGCCGCCGCCGCTTCCAGATAGACTTTATTCTCGGCACTATTGATGCCTAAGCCGTGGCAGGTAAGAATTAAAGGAATATCGTAATATTGAGCGAGTTCTAAAGCTAAAGAATATGTTAAAGATGAGTGGGCATGAATAAGATCCGGACGCCAGTTCTGCAGGGCTTTACAAGCAGCCTGAAAATCATTAGGTTTGACCAACATGACCCCTAAAGCATCTATAGTTGGTTTATAAAGCTGTAAGGACCGGTAAGTAGGATAACCGTCCATAATTAAGCGTGAATCTAAACCATGTTTTTGCTGCTGGCGTACCAGCGCAAAAACATGTGTTGTTTGCCCGGAATAAGAAAAACGGTTCAAATGCAGGACATTCATGCTTTCACCTCTTTTTGTACCAGTGTATGAAAAATGCCGGGAAGTAGTGCTATGACAAAAGAAAACAGAAAGAAGAGGTACGCCCTCTTCATAGTCTTTTCAGTAATTCTGTTGGTTGTTACCGTCGCAGCAAAATCTTTATTTATCTGCAGAGGTGATTCTTTGGAACATACTGCTGAAAGTTTGCCACATGTTTTTTTTTGCCGCCACTTCTGTCTGAAGTTCTTTGATTTGGCGAAGATAGCTTTTTTCCCGCTTTAAAGCTGAAGCAAGTTCATTTTTTACCTGCACATATTGTTCTTCCCATTTTTGATTGTTAAGCTTGGCCGTTTCTAAATTTTGCTTTGCTAGCCGGAATTGTTCCTGATAGTCCTGACATTTGGCTTCCAAAATTTTGTTTTTTGACTGCAGTTCCCGCACCTTCGCATTTACATCGGACATTTTTTCATTGAGAAGAATAGTTTGCCTTTTTACGTTTTCCTGGGAGAGCTCAAGCATTTGCCTTAATTGTGCCAGAGATGCTTCCCTTTTGCTTAATTCATATTCCAGGCGTTTTTTCTCACTCATCAGGCGGCGGGCATGTAAAAGGAGCGGATTTTCCTCTTCTTCAGTGGGTGTGTTTAAGATTGAGCGTTCTTCTTTGGCCAAACGCGTAATGTTTGCCAAAAGCGTTATGTCCGGTTCTATAGTGAGTAAAGACAAATTATTTGCTGTAGGAAAATCTGTACGGATCAGGATTTGTTTTTCGTCAAAAAACGCTTGTTTAATTTCAGAGAGTTTGTCAGTATTGTAATGATGAATAAAATTGGAATCGTCTAAAAGCCAGATTTGTGGGTGAGGATAATGATCTGTAAATGCCAGACAGTGTGGCCGGTAGGACAGGGACAGAAAAGCGGGGCGTTGCCAGCCACCTGTGGGCCAACCCCCGGCAAGGCGCAGGCGATAGTGAAGTTTTTCTTCCTCTACCCAAGCAATATGAATATTTTGCACAGAATCAAGTAAAAAGGCGGGGAGGGCTTTTTGCGGCAGGTCTTCTGCTAACTGTAAAGGTTTACTGAAATGATGCCTGTCTGCCGTTACATACCAGAGGGAATGTTCAGCCAAATCATATAATAGCAGGTGAGCATAGCCGATTTGGTCGATAGCCAAACCTACAGGAGCCGGCTTTACACCTATTTTTAGCTCAGTAACTTCCCATTTTTGTGAGGAATGTAAAACGGCTAATGTAATTTTATTTTTATCCTGTGCACAATAATAGCCGGTACCGGAGGGGCCAAAGGCTAAAGCGTAATAAGCAGGCGCCTTCGTAGAAATAAAAGGCAGTATCCGCATATCTCCGTTTTCCAGCAAACAATAAGTCAGGTGGTTTTTTCTGTCAGTTGCCAACAAATGGATGGTGTTTTGCTTGTCTTTGGCTGCACAAAAGCCTGTACAGTCAGCCATGATTAGAGTTTTATCCGCTGAATTACTCGTCTCTATAGTTAAATTTTCAGCTTCTAAATTGAAAAGAATAACTTGTTCCGCTGATAAAAAAGCGTAAGGGAGTTTAAAGATAAAATTCATTATGGGAACCTCCTTTCTATAATTGATATATATCCGCTGCCGCGCGTTAACATGACAGGAAAAAAGTTTCTGCATTTACTGCACACTCTCTACACAGTAAGCATATATTAGCATAGAACTCGGTAAGGGGCGGATTGCTTCTTCCTTACATATCAGACAGAAAGGAGGTTATATTGAAGGCATGAAAAAATTCCCTGACGATAAAAAGTATCAAGCTCTCACCGTAAAGGACCATATTGCAGATGTACCTCTTGGCCCGTGCGATCCAATTTACGGCTGTTCGCCCCCTACTGAAGTTGTTTGCGTGCTTGTCGATAAAGTCTATGATGAGTGCAAAAATGTACAGGTGGATGAAGTTCGTTTTTATTATGAGGCTGCTCCCGATAACCCTGTAGTTGATGTGATTTGCTATAAGGTGGAGATTTGCGAGGGACCTGAGTGTGACATTATTGCTCCCGGACGGGTTCGTGTCACCGTAACTTACCAAGTGAAGATAAAATTAATACTGGAGGATGGTTCTACAGAAAAATTAACAGAAGAAAACACCGTGGTGAAAACTTTCAATATGCCACGTGCCGGAGAAGCCGGACTATATCTGTCCTGTGATATTCCCTTCCTTGAGTGTCTGCAAGCTTTTGTGGAAGAAGAGGAATTGGAATATGATGAATTACGTACCAGCATCGTTGCCTGCATCGGCAGGTATACTTTGCTAAAATTACTGGCCAGAGTACAATTGGCGATTCCCGCTTATGGCTTTTGCCCCGAGCCCCCCGATTGCGATGAAGTTCTAAGTGAGTGCCCCGATTTTAATCCGGAATGGCCACCTTATCCTCCACAAACAAGATGAAGACGCCGGTTTACTTCACCGGCGTTTTTTATGTGCAAGTGGCGCAAGCGTGAAATCACTCTTTGTAATAGTAGGAACAGCAGGGGAATGATTTGCACTGTCGAACGTAAAATATATATAATAAGTTTATTAAGGCAATTATTATAGTAAGGAAAACTTAAACAAGCTTGTGAAAACAGCTTTTTACAAGGAGTGAATATTTGTGAGGATCGGCATGTTTGCTGACAGTTATAAGCCGTATACCAGCGGTGTAGTTCGCTCAATAGAAACTACAAGAGCTGAATTGACCGCATTGGGCTATGAAGTGTTTATCTTTGCGCCCAATTACCCCAATTGCGAGGAGGAACCCGGTGTTTTTCGCTTTGCTTCCGTCCCTACACCCACTTATCCCGATTTTGCCATAGCCTTGCCATTTTCCCTGAAAATAAATAATATTGTTAAACGTTTGCGGCTTGATGTTATTCATGTGCATTCGCCTTTTACTATGGGGCATTTAGGTTCCCGTTGTGCCCAGAGATTTGAGATACCTTTAGTTTTTACTTATCATACCATGTATGATCAATATGTACATTATCTGCCTTTTGCGCAGGGGTTATCCAAAAAGGTTGTTTTAAAACTGTCAGAAAAATTTTGCAACCGCTGCGACCTTGTCATTGCGCCCACTGAAATTGTACGCAGTATTATTTCTCCCAATATAAAAACGGAAGTTGTGGCGATTCCAACCGGGATTGATACAAGGGAATTCACTGCTGTCAACCGGAATTGGCTACGAGAGGAGTATAATATTCCCGAAAGCAAAAAAATCTTACTCCATCTTGGCCGCTTAGGCAAAGAAAAAAATGTTGGCTTTTTGTTGGAAGCTTACCAGGAAATTCGCGAAAAAATGCCGGATACTTTCTTTGTCATTGTCGGTGACGGTCCGGAACGGGAATTATTACAGCAGCAAGCCGTGGATTTAGGGTTAGGTGAACACGTTTTATTTACAGGTGCTGTAACCAGAAAGCAAGTGATAGATAGTTATGCCAGTGCCGATCTTTTCATTTTTGCTTCAGTGACGGAAACGCAAGGTTTAGTTTTAGGTGAAGCTAAAGCCGCCGGTCTGCCCTGTGTTGCCGTTAAGGCGTTGGGGGCGTCGGAGATGGTTAATGACGGTGTGGACGGTTTTCTCACAGAATTATCATCTGAAGTCTTTATTTCCCGAGTCCTGCAGTTGTTGCAAAATGATGATCTGCGCCGGGAAATGTCGGCAAGGGCGCTGGAAGAAGCAGACAAGATCTCTTCAATCAATATGGCGAAAAAGCTTCTGGGTGCTTATGAAGGCATTATTGACAAGAAAAAACACCGGGAAGTAATATAAAAAAGCCCGGAGGGCTTTTATGATTCCAGTTTGTCCAGTAAATCTTTAATTTTGGCAGCCGTATGGCCGCTTGTTTCCGCAAACTCAAAGAAAGCTTCCCGTATTTCCTCATTATCAATATTTAAAGCAAACCGCTGGTAATCCCGTACTTGTTCTTGTTCGTTTAACATGGCTCTTTGTAAAAATGCTTTGATTTCCATCTGTTCACCTCCCGTAATATTAATGTTACCAGTCAAAAGTGATTTATGTATGGGCAAAAACTATTTTCTTTCTACCAGCGTGAACGCTTGATTCCGGTTTTTTAAGTAAAGGAGGTGCGTCAATGAAAAAGTTGTATCGTTCACGCAAACAGCAAATGCTGGCTGGCGTTTGTGCCGGTATTGCCAAGTATTTTGATGTTGATGTGACTCTAGTGCGGCTCATTTGGGTTGTGGTGGGCTTAATCGGAGGAAGCGGACTTATCGCTTATATTATCGCCGCCATTATCATTCCTTTGGAGCCGGAAGATGACGTTATTGACGTGACACCGGACAGCGGTCAGGGTGTTAATTCACGTACAATCGGTTTAATAATTGTCGCCATTGGGGTTATACTTTTATTCCGGCAATTTGGTTTTTTAGCTGCACTTAACCGCCACTTAATTCCTATCCTTTTAATTGCACTCGGCCTGTTTTTCATTTTTGGTAACCGGGGAAGGCAAGACTGATGAAGGGGACGCGTATTTTTTTAGGTATTGTTGTAATTTTAATTGGGGTCCTTTGGCTATTGAGTAATTTTAACCTTATTACCGTCTTTACCCTGACCAGGCTGTGGCGTTATTGGCCTCTTTTCTTGATTTTATGGGGGTTATTATTACTGCTGGATAAAAACAGCAGCCACCGCACCGGTTGGTTAGAATTGTTCTTTCTTTTGGGTGCCATTATCTTAGTTATTATAGTAGGAATTGTAGTTATCTTTAGCCCGTGGTTTTCTTATTTTTCTCATGAGGAAAGACATGCGCTAACTTTTAACAATACAATTGATAATATTTATACGGCGGAACGGATGCGGTTGGTATTAAATCTGCATTCCGGAGATTTTCGTCTGCACGCCCATAGCGGCGAGCATTTGGTGAAGATGCAGATCCAGGCACCCAGGGAGCCAAAAATCACGCATAAAGAAAAAAATAATCTGGCTGAAATCACTATAGAGGATCAGCAACAAACGCTGAAGGTCAATAAAAATGTTTCCCGTTGGGATTTTTCGCTGTCGAAAGATCTGCCGGCAGAAATTATTTTGCACACGGGAGCAACTAACGCCAATTTAGATTTAACTGAACTGGAAGTGGAAAAATTAGAGGTGCATACGGGAGCCGGAGACCTGACGGTGAAATTACCGCAAGTAAACAGTGAATTTGAAATCCACTCCGGTGCCGCTAATCTTCTGATTTATATTCCCCATAACGTGGGGGTACGGTTAAAGGCGGACGGGGCCCTTTTAAGT
Source organism: Bacillota bacterium (assembly GCA_012523945.1). Classification (GTDB taxonomy): domain Bacteria; phylum Bacillota; class Dethiobacteria; order Dethiobacterales; family Dethiobacteraceae; genus JAAYSO01. The sequence continues at coordinate 12,632 of JAAYSO010000033.1, read as the reverse complement.
GTGGACGGCAAGAACAGTCGTGTTGTCAGTGTAGGAGATAGAATGTACGAAAGTAGTGAACTGGAGGAAAAAGAGGCAATTATAGATCTATATGTGGCAGCTGCAGCAGGACGCATTAGTTTACGTAGTCTTTAAGCAAAACAAAAAGTTTGCAGCAGCAGATGGAGGAGGTGCGGTATGGGCAAAAAACTGGCTGTAATCGGCGCCGGACCGGGTGGTTTGTTTGCGGCCAAGGAAGCGGCAGCTCTGGGGTTTTCTGTAACAGTTTTTGAAAAAAGAAAAGTCGGGGAGCAAATTTTTTGTGCCGAAGGTTTTGTGGACGTGCTCAAACTTTTACCGCCGCCGGTAACCGGAATGCTTTTTCCCGTCGATGAAGTTCTCATTACGGTTAAAGATCAGTTTACTGTAAATACTTCCCGGCTTAACCTCTGGATGCTCGATCGTCAACTCTGGCAGCAAGGCTTGGCAGAGGAAGCTATTGCCGGCGGTTGTGAAATTATTGAGGAGTATCCCATCACACCGCAGCAGTTGCAAAAAATGCAAGCTGAATTTGACTGGATTATTGATGCCAGCGGCGTTAAAGCGGTTTCCGCCAAGGCATTCCAGTTGCCCGAAATACGCCAGGCTACCACTGCCCAGTACACTTTAGAGGGGGATTTTTCGGCCCTGGCAGGCAAGTTAAAAGTCGTTTTAGATTCACGTTGCAGCGGATATGCCTGGATTTTCCCCAAAAGCAACTCTGTTGCCAATGTTGGCTTAGGCTGGTTTGGCAGTAAACTGAAAGGCCTGCGTATTAAGGAAGAGCTGGATTTATTTTTGCAAAGAGAAAACCTTGCGCATTATAAAATTATAAAACATGCAGGCGGTCCAATTCCCATTGTGTGTAGGGAAGACATAGTTAAAGAAAACGTCTTGCTGATTGGTGATGCGGCCGGCTTTGGTTCACCTTTACATGGTGGGGGTGTGGATACTGCTTGTATCTCAGGCATTTTAGCTGCAAGGGCTGCTGCCGCCGGCGCTCCGGACCGGTATGAAAAAGAAGCACACAGATTAATTATTAAGCGGTTAAAACTTGAGCAAAAGATTCTTGATCTCTGGGAGAAAACCGATTTTGACACCTTGAATCGTTATGCGGCTTCTGCCTTTGTTGAGGACAGCACGCAGTCTTCATGGAAAAAATTTATGGTACCGGAAGCGATAGTGCTGCGCTCTATTTTGGGAGGGCGGCTCCGGGCTGATTGGGAACAAGGCATCATTCTTGATGACCTCCCTTTGATGGCAAGAATGATTTTCAAAGCAGCACTGGCAGGCAAGTGATCCTATGCATATTTATGATTTAAGCCATACCATCGCTACAAATATGCCGGTTTATCCGGGCACACAACCGCCGCAAATAGTTGATGCTTTTACCCATGATCAGGATACTTTTTGGGAAAAGAAATTAACTTTATTTTCTCATACCGGGACCCATGTGGATGCACCCGCCCACATTATTGCCGGCGGGAAAACACTTGATCAGTTTGCTCCGGAAAAGTTTTTTGGTGAGGCGGTAACGATTAAGCTGTGCCACCTGACAGCAAAAAAAATCGAAATTAAAGATCTCAAAGATTTTGCAAAGCAGCTGCAAAAAGCTTCTTTTTGCCTGCTTGCCACCGGTTGGTCACGCTATTGGGGCAGCCTGGAGTACTTCGCCGGTTTCCCGGTGCTTTCCCCGGCTGCGGCAAAGTGGCTGGCCCAGTTTCCTTTAAAAGGCGTAGGTGTAGATACAATTTCCATAGATCCTGTAGATACAGATAATTTTCTTATTCATAAGACTTTTTTGCAAAAGAACATACTGATTATAGAAAACTTAACTAATCTGGAAAGTTTACCACAAAACTGCCTTTTTACATGTTTACCCTTAAAAATCGAAAAAGCCGACGGATCTCCCTTGCGGGCCGCAGGCATTGTTTTATGAATAAAGTGCCTCCTGATGTAGAAAATAAAGATCAGGAGGTGTTTTTATGCATCTGACGCAAAAAGAAAGAATGCTTCTTGAGGACCAGAAAAAACATGAAGAGATGTGTATTGAAAAGTATGGTATGGCTGCCGCGAAAGCAAGTGATCCGGAATTAAAACAATTATTTGCTACATATCAGCAGCAGGAACAACAGCATCTGCAAACAATACAACAAATTTTAAACGGACAAATTCCACAGATGCAGCAAGGCTCCCAGGGAGGACAACAAAATCAACAACAAGCAAGTCAAGGCTTCTCACAAGCTTCGGGGCAGCCTAACCAGCAGGATGCATTTTTATGCCAGGATCTTTTGAGCACGGAAAAATACATTTCCGGTACGTATGATACGGCAGTTTTTGAATTTACCAATCCGCAGATACGGCAAGCACTAAATCATATTCAAAAAGAAGAACAACAGCACGGTGAGGGTATTTTTAATTACATGAACCAACATGGCATGTACCAGCCACAATGACAATAAATAACAAGAAGGAAACAATTGCCACTGAGTTCAATAAGCACCAGATACTAGATAATCACAGCAACAAAAATAAAATTGTCAGGGGCTGCCGGCTATGGGGAAGTCTGCATAATAAAACAGCAAGCCTGAAGTTTGTTTGGACTTGCTGTTTTCCGTTTTTATCCGGCTCATTTATTATTGAGTTTTTATAAACACCATGCGGTAGCGTCCGGCTGTAGGTTAGTTTTATCTAATAATAAATTTAAAAAACCACGGGTAGTTTAAATTTCCCGTGGTTTCTATATTCATTCATGGTCGGAGCGACAGGATTTGAACCTGCGACCTCTTGGTCCCGAACCAAGCGCGCTACCAAACTGCGCTACGCCCCGACGCGAATTCTATTCTAACATAACTTTGGTTAAAGTGCAATACTTGCCGGGCGGTAATTGCAGGAATCTCTTAAGATTTCGCGAATACAAAAACATTGGGAATCTTTTTCTGACCAGGCTAGTTGGAAAGAAGGTGACGCATTGCGGGTCGGAATTCCTAGGACATTGTCGTTTTTTACATTATATCCACTGTTAAAACCATTTTTTGATGGACTTGGCGTAGAAGTAGTCGTATCTCCGGCATCCAATAAAGCTCTTTTAGATGAAGGGGTTAAGGACACTGTTAATGATGCTTGTGTCCCCATTAAACTTTTCCACGGCCACGTGGTGGCACTTAAAGATAAAGTTGATGTTTTATTTATGCCGCGTATTATTTCCCTTGACGGTAAAAATACCTTATGTCCCAAGTTCCTTGGGTTGCCGGATATGGTGAAGTATTCGGTGTCAAATTTGCCGGAAATTATTGAAACACGACTGGATATGAAAAAAGGGAAAATGGAAATTTATCGTTTTTTATATAGGGTTGGAAAAAGATTCACAGATAATAAGGTTAAGATTTTACGTGCCATTTGGCATGCCAGGTATAAATTTTCCCGCTATCGGAAATTATTATTAAAAGGCTTAACCCCCGAGGAAGCTTTTACCTGCTTGCATACAGGACAAGAGCCTCCCCACAAAGAGCAATCCGGTCAGATTAAACTGGCGGTATTAGGTTATCCTTATACCATCTATGATGATTATATTAGTGTAGGTCTGTTGGATATGCTTAGAGAACAAGGTGTTCGTGTTTATACTGCCGAGATGGTGCCGGAGGAAGCAATGAAGCGTATGAGCAAGAAACTGCCGAAAAATCTTTTTTGGTATTATAGTAACCGTGTTGTTTGGGGCAGTCAATATTATATAAATGAGCAGAATATAGATGGCATCATCCATGTTACCGCTTTTAGTTGTGGCCCCGATTCTATGACTAATAAACTGGTGGAATTAGAAGCAAAACAGCACCAGCCTAAAATTCCTTTCTTGACAATTACGGTAGATGAGCATACAGGAGAAGCCGGTGTGGCAACAAGGGTAGAGGCATTTGTTGATCTAATCAAGAGGAAGAAGGGGATTATATGAAGATTTCCTTCCCTTATATGGGAACATCTCATATTGTTGTCAGTTATTTGTTCGAAAAGCTTGGGTTTGAGGTAATCTATCCGCCGACACCTTCAAAAAGAACGCTTTCTCTCGGTGTGCAATATGCACCTGAATTTGCTTGTCTGCCCTTCAAAATAGTTTTGGGAACTTATTTGGAAGTTGTAGAAAAAGGTGCGGAAATATTAATTACCTCAGGCGGCTGTGGCCCTTGCCGGGCCGGTTATTATGGAGAGCTGCACAAACGAATTCTCCATGATTTGGGCTATCCCGTTGAGATGATCGTAATTGAACCGCCTCTAGTGGAACCGCTTGATTTTTTGCGAAAATTGCATAAAATAGTTAAGCCTAAAGGTATCTTTAATCTGCTTCATTACGGCAGAATTGCTTTAGAGAAACTGAAGGCTTTGGATGTTGTGGAATCTACTTTACATGAATTACGTCCTTTAGCTCTTGACAAACAGCAAATTAATCAGGCTTATATTGAAGGTTTGGAATTAATCCGGCAGGCAGATTCTGTCAAAGAAGTAATTGAAGCCAAAAAGGCTGCCCTGGAAATGTTAGAGAGCGTACCTGCCGATCATACCTTTAAACCGCTGCGTATCGGGCTCATTGGTGAGATTTATGTGGTCCTGGAGCCGGCAGCAAACCATGACATTGAGAGGCTTTTAGGGGAGCGGGGCGCTTATGTACACCGTTCCATCTTTCTGGCCAACTGGACGAGAGACAATGTTTTGGCCCATGGCGAAAAAGATATTAGAGCCATGGCTATTCCCTATTTGAACCAAATGGTGGGCGGGCATGGACAAAACAGTGTGGGTGAAGTGGTGCGCTACGCGGAGGAAGGATTTGACGGCGTCATACAATTGGCACCTTTTACCTGTATACCCGAAATTGTGGCAAAAAGCATTATGCCTGCTGTCAGCAGGGATAAAAATATACCGGTGATGACGCTTTTCTTGGATGAGCAAACCGGTCAGGCAGGCATAGAAACTCGAATTGAGGCGTTTTTAGATTTATTATGGCAGAAACGCAAGAAGCAGGAGGCGAGTTAGTTGCAGGCATATCTAGGGGTCGATGTAGGTAGCGTCAGCACGAATTTAGTTGTAATTGATGATGACGGTAATGTGCTGGTAGACCTGTACTTGCGAACACAGGGACAGCCGATTCAAGCTGTTCAGGAAGGCATGAAACAGGTGGAAGAAGCGATAAAAGGCAAAAAGATAGAAATTTGCGGTGTCGGTACTACCGGCAGCGCCCGCACCTTATCAGGAGTTATTGTTGGTGCTGATACGGTAAAAAATGAAATTACTGCCCATGCCGTTGCCGCCTCCCATTTAGTGCCGGATGTGCAGACAGTTCTCGAGATTGGTGGACAAGACTCTAAAATTATTATTCTTAGAGACGGTATTGTGGTGGATTTTGCCATGAATACAGTTTGTGCGGCCGGAACCGGGTCTTTTTTAGATCACCAGGCAGCTCGTCTTAACATTCCTATAGAGGATTTTGGCGGTTTGGCTTTACAAAGTGAAGCATCGGTACGTATTGCCGGACGCTGCTCTGTGTTTGCCGAATCAGATATGATACACAAGCAACAGATGGGTCATCCCACTCCTGATATTATCGCCGGCCTTTGCGACGCTTTGGTGCGCAACTATTTAAACAATGTGGGTAAAGGCAAAGAAATATTGGCGCCAGTTGTTTTTCAGGGCGGAGTTGCGGCTAATGTTGGCATTCGTGCTGCCTTTGAAAAAGCTTTAGGTTTAAAAATAATAGTTCCGGATTACTTTAAAGTGATGGGAGCTATCGGGGCGGCATTGTTAGCAAAGGCTACCGTCAAGGAAAAAGGAGAAACTAATTTCCGCGGTTTTGTTGTTTCTGATTTGGAATACCAGGCATCAAGCTTTGAATGTCAGGGTTGCCCGAATCTTTGCGAAATTGTTAATATCTCAGTTGACGATAAGGTTTTAGCCCGTTGGGGCGGTCGCTGCGGCAAATGGGATACTTTGAGCAAAACAGGTTAGGCAGCTGTGTAACCAATGATTTACCTCTACCTCCCTCCGCTGTCAAAAAATGTTCATAGAGGCAGGAAACTATGCTTTTATGTCGAATGAATCTTACAAATACTGTATGGAGGGAGATTGCATGTCCGAACTACTGGGGCGCAGATTGCGGGCCTTGCGCAGGTTGAAAAGATTAACCCAGCAGGATTTGGCCAGAGAAGTAGGAATATCCGTATCCTTATTATCAACAATTGAAAGAGGTATGAAATATCCGCAGTTGGATCTAATTAAGCGTTTTGCCCGTGTACTGGATGTGCCGCTTGAGGAATTGTTTGTGTTGCCGGAGAGTGTACAATAGGCACTCTTATGCAGTTAAAATATATTTTCTCGTTTCAGGCGTGCTTTTATCTGAAAAGCACGTTTTTCTTTTGGAAAATTTATGATCCTTTGCAGTTTACGCTATAATAATAAAAAATTGGTGTGTCAAAGGAGCTTGATTCTGTGCAAATAGGAAATATTACACTGCAAAATAAAGTGGTATTGGCTCCCATGGCAGGAGTGACAGACAGTCCCTTTAGGCAACTGGTAAAGGAAATGGGTTGTGCCCTTGTCTATACTGAAATGATAAGTGCTAAAGGCGCAGTATGTGCACCGGAACAGACATTAAAAATAGCAGCTTTTCAACCTGTAGAAAGGCCGATAGCAATACAAATATTTGGCAATGATCCGTTGGTGATGGCAGAAGGTGCCGTGCTTTGTGAAAGTTTAAAGCCGGATATTATTGATATTAATATGGGTTGCCCGGTAAAAAAAGTGGCCGGTCGGGGAGAAGGGTGTGCTTTGATGCGCGATCCGGATCTGGTGCTACGTATAGTGCAGGCGGTTTGTGCAAGCGTTAATCTTCCTGTATCGGTGAAAATTCGCAAAGGGTGGGATGATGCCAACATTAATGCCGTGGAAGTGGCTTTGGCTGCCCAGGAAGGCGGTGCCGCAGCTGTGGCGGTACATGGCAGAACCCGGGAACAAGGCTATAGCGGTAAGGCAGACTGGTCCATAATCCGCAAGGTAAAAACGGCAGTAAACATTCCTGTTATTGGTAACGGTGATGTTTTATCTCCGGAAGATGCGGCCCAAATGCTTGAACAGACAGGATGTGATGCAGTTATGATTGGGCGCGGGGTTATGGGTAATCCCTGGCTCATACAAAGAACAATCCATTTTTTAGAGACTGGACGATTGCTTGCTGAACCAACATTGGCAGAAAAGAAAGCTTTGGCTCTAAGACATCTGGAAATGGTTGTAGAGAATAAAGGTGAATACATTGGAGTCAGGGAGATGCGCAAACATCTGGCCTGGTATCTGAAGGGCGTTAGAAAAGCTGCTTATTACCGTAATCAGGTTATGCGTGCTACGACGAAAGAAGAACTGCAAAAAATTATACAATCTATAATTTAAAAATGTTTGCATGGGATCTTTTTTCATGGTAAAATCTTATTGCGCACAAGATTGTACACAAAATTGTGCACAAGGGGAGAAGGATTATGGAGTTTGTCCGCATTGGTGAAAAGCTAATTAACCTGCATAAAATTGATGAAACCGTCCGCCATATTTTGCAGCTTAGAAGTAATGGGATGTCACAGCAGGAAGTGGCTGAAAAGTTGCAGTTGGACAGATCTTTTATTTCACGTTTGGAATCATTAGGCAATGTACGCCGTGGCGGCAGAATGGGGATGATGGCGTTTCCCGTCAGTAATGCGGAGGAATTATTGGCACTTGCTGATTGCTATGGTATTGAAAAAAAACTTATTCTGTCCAACCGGGAGCGCTGGCAATTGATCCAGGGCAAAAGCGGTGTCGATTTCCTTAATGAAGTGATAAAAATAATTGAAGATATGCGCCAGTGCGATACTGTGTTTGTTTTTTGTTCGGCTAAATGGAACCGGATGGCAGCAGCTTTACTTGATAATGAAGTATACACTGTTGAGATAGGTAAATCCCCCATCAGTACAGATGTGTATGTGGATCCCCAAAGAGTTGAGGCGATATTAAAACAGTTTGTGAGGGATAATGGAGGGGAGAGAAAATTATGAAACAGGTAGTTAGCATTAGTTTAGGTTCATCGAAACGTAATCATGTTGTTGAAGTGGAAATGTGTGGAGTTCCCTGTCGCATAGAACGTATCGGCATGGACGGAGATATGCAGAAGATGATTGCTAAGATCAAGGAGCTGGATGGAAAGGTGGATGCTTTTGGTCTTGGCGGTATGGATCTTTACGTTTATGCCGGAACCAGGCGTTTTACCTTGCGGGATGCAAAAAAAGTAGTCAGTGCTGCTAAAAAAACACCTATTGTTGATGGTTCGGGGCTTAAGAATACATTAGAACGCAAAGTGGTTCGTTATCTACAAACAGAAACAGCAATTTTGAATGATAAACCGCAAGTGTTGATGATGTCAGGTGTGGACCGTTTTGGTATGGCACAGGCGCTGGATGCTGCAGGTTGCCATTTGATTTGTGGTGATTTAATCTTTGTGCTCGGTGTTCCCATAGCGCTTAATTCTTTAAAAGCTTTGGAACGTGTTGCTCATATGTTTGCTCCGATTGTTGCCCAGCTTCCCTTTTCTTTGCTTTACCCAACGGGAGCAAAACAAGAGGAAAATACGCCTCGGGCGGAGCATTTGTTTCAGAAAGCTGATATTATTGCCGGCGACTTCCATTTTATTCGCCGTTTCATGCCCTCCAGACTTGAGGAAAAAATCATCATTACCAATACAACGACGCCGGAAGATGTGCAATTGTTACAGGAACGCGGCGTAAAAGCGCTGATAACAACCACTCCGGAGTTTAACGGCAGATCATTCGGCACAAATGTAATGGAAGCCTTATTGGTTGCTCTTTCCGGCAAAAAGCGGGAATTAGAAGCGGCGGAATATGAAGAGCTGTTGGTTGAAGCGGAATTTATACCCCGAATTACTTGGTTGAGTTAGGAGGAGCTATGGGAGACTTTGCCTTTATCATTCACCCAATTGAATTAGATGATGTTTTTCGTAAACTAAAATTTATGCGAAAGTGGCCCGCTCCTTTAGTGGAAGCGGTTGTGAGGGTGTTGCCGCCCTTTAAAGTTTCCGAAATCTGTGGGGTGCGTTCGGCTCATGCGGAAACATCAGGTTATTTTATTACTTGTCCGCTAACATCAAAGCAAATGGTGACTTTGCCGGAAAAAATAGTTACAAAAAAAATAATTAAGGCGGGAAAAATTGCTGAAAATTTGGGTGCAAAGATTGTCGGTCTCGGTGCCATGACGGCTGTAGTAGGCGATGCCGGCATAACAATAGCCAAAAACCTTAATATTGCCGTGACAACAGGCAATAGTTATACAGTTGCCACGGCACTGCAAGGGACAAAAAAAGCAGCAAAATTGATGGGGATTGATTTAGCAGAAGCAAATGTTTTAGTAGTTGGGGCGACAGGGTCAATTGGCAGTGTGTGTGCGCGGATTTTAGCCAGGGATGTGCGCTTTCTGACGCTTTTGGCCAGGAACAGGCAAAGGCTGGATAATTTGGCCAAAAGAATATTAAGTGAAAGCGGCTTGGCGGTGAAAATTGCTCAAGATGTTAAAGCTGCCGTAAAGCAGGCTGATATTATTATTACCGTTACCGGATCGGCAGATGCCGTTATAGATGTACTGGATTTAAAACCGGGTGCTGTAGTCTGCGATGTGGCACGGCCGCGCGATGTTTCCAAACGTGCAGCGGCATTACGTAAAGATGTACTGGTAATAGAAGGTGGAGTTGTAGACGTGCCTGGTGATGTTGATTTCGGTTTTAATTTTGGCTTTCCACCGCGTACATCATATGCCTGTATGGCGGAAACAATGCTCTTGGCATTGGAAAAACGTTTTGAACCTTTTACCTTGGGCCGGGATTTATCTGTGGCACAAGTTGATGAAATTACACGCCTTGCTGCCAAACATGGTTTTAAAGTCTCCGGCTTTCGCAGTTTTGAGCGGGCACTTACAGATGAAGAGATTGCTTCTATCCGCCGTGAAGCTGCAAAATACTTTCAATAAGAATCAATTTTTACCATAAAAATAGGATCGGGCATGTTCCCCGATCCTTTATGTATATTAATACCGTGGGCGGTGTTTGACAAAGACAAATGCCTGGCTTATAATGTTAGAAAAAAATGCAAAAAGAGATGTAGTTATACTTTAGCGCGAAATTGTTATACTAGGGAAAAGAACTAATTTGAATGCTGAATCGCCCTTTGGCGATTCCTTATTTAATTTTAGCAAACTTTGCAGCAAAATTCAGGTTAAATATTATGTTTCGCCAGAATATAATGGGTACAACAAAAGCGTCCAAAAAGCATCAAAGGAGCGATAGAAAAATGATGGGTAAAGAGGTAATTCTTACACATGGGGGATTGGAGAAATTAGAAAAAGAGCTTGAATATTTGAAAACAATTAGACGTCGTGAGGTCGCCGATCGAATTAAGACCGCAATTTCATTTGGTGATATCTCTGAGAACTCCGAATATGAGGATGCGAAAAATGAACAAGCTTTTATCGAAGGGCGTATTATTACCTTAGAAAAAATGTTGCGCAATGTGCGCATTATTGATAAAGCGGAAAATAGTACTGATGTGGTTTCCATCGGCTCTACGGTTGTTTTGAAAGATTTAGAATTTGATGAAGATTTTGAGTATACCATTGTGGGTAGAGCAGAGGCAAACCCTGCGGAAAATAAAATTTCTAATGAATCACCTGTAGGAAAAGCTATTTTAGGTAAAAAAATTAATGATGTGGTAGAAGTTTTTGTTCCTGCAGGAGTTTTAAAATATAAAATTGTAAGTATATCATAGCATTCATACGAATGAATAGGATAAAAGTTTGGGGTGTTGTAAATGACAGAGATTAGTGAACAAGAGCAAATACGTTGGGAAAAGCTGGACAAACTGCAGGAGCTAGGGGTAGAACCTTACGGAGAAAAATTCGCCTCCACCCATCAAGCAGTAAATATTTTAGAGAATTTTGCTGACCTGGAAGGTCAGGCTGTTGCGGTTGCCGGACGTTTAATGACAGTCCGTGCACATGGGAAAGCAACTTTTGCCCATATCCAGGATGAAAGCGGTCTCATCCAGATTTATGTGCGGATGAATGATGTGGGAGAAAAAGCCTATGAAATCTTTGAATTATTAGATATTGGCGATATTATTGGAGTCACGGGGGAGGTATTTCGCACCCGGCGTGGAGAAATTACAATTGCGGTAAAAGAATTCCGGTTGTTGGCGAAGGCATTAAGGCCACTACCGGAAAAATGGCATGGTCTTACTAATGTGGATTTGCGTTACCGCCAACGTTATTTGGATTTAATTGTTAACCCTGAAGTTAAAGATGTTTTTATCAAGCGGAGCAAAATTGTGCAGGAAATAAGAAATTACCTAAATTCTTTAGGTTTTTTAGAAGTAGAAACCCCGGTGTTGCATACAATTGCCGGAGGTGCCACAGCTAAACCTTTTACCACGTATCATAATGCGCTGGGGATGCCACTCTATTTACGTATTGCCACTGAATTGCATCTGAAACGTCTGGTTGTTGGCGGTATGGAAAAAGTCTATGAGCTGGGCAGAATTTTTCGCAATGAGGGGATTTCAACTAAACATAATCCTGAATTTACCACGGTTGAGATTTATCAGGCACAGGCAGATTACGAGGACATGATGCGTTTAACGGAAGAAATGATTGCAACTGTAGCAGAAAAAGTGCTTGGTACCACAAAAGTTCAATTCATGGACCAGGAACTGGATCTGACGCCGCCGTGGCAGCGGTATACTATGGTTGATGCTGTTAAAAAATTTGCCAATATCGACTTTACTCAAATTAAGACAGATGAGGAAGCACGCTACCTGGCTAAAGAGAAGGGCTTGGAAATAACAGAAAACATCACCCGCGGCGAAGTTATGAATGAAATCTTCGAAGAATTTGTTGAGCGTCACTTATTCCAGCCTACTTTTATAATTGATTACCCGGTGGAAGTTTCCCCGTTAGCAAAGCGTAAAACGGATGATCCTGCCATGACTTATAGATTTGAAGCATTTATGGCAGGTAGTGAAATTGCCAATGCTTTTACCGAGCTTAATGATCCCAGGGACCAGCGGCAACGTTTTGAACAGCAGCTGGCTAAACGTGCTGCCGGTGATGAAGAAGCGCATATGCTGGATGAAGATTTTGTACAGGCTTTGGAGTATGGCATGCCGCCAACCGGTGGGCTGGGAATTGGCATCGACCGTTTAATTATGATGTTAACAGACTCCCCGTCCATACGGGATGTAATTCTCTTCCCCACTATGCGTCCCAAGTAAATTGTTGCTCCTTTGTTAAAAGCCTTGGAGAAAAAATCAAGAAAAAATAAGAATACTTAGCTATATAGCGACTAAAAGCCGCCAAATCGGAATATTCTCGATTAGGGCGGCTTGTTTTTATAAACGGGCAATGATATAGTTATATACGCAATTTGCTTAAAGTCAAGAATCGGTAAGAAAAGGAAAGAAAAATTTGTAGACAAACACAAGAAAATGTGTTATCATATAAAAGTCGCTTCCAGGAGCGGCAATATTTTTCCACAACAAAGCTCTTTGAAAACT
>JAAYSO010000032.1 GCA_012523945.1 Bacillota bacterium | reverse complement strand
CTAAAGCAACACCCCCCGTTTAGAAAAAAACAGTTTAAAGACGGGGTGTATTGTTTTAGCCGGTTCTTATTGTTTTTCTTTTAAAAGGTCACGAATTTCTTCAAGCAGTACGACTTCCGGAGCCGGTGCTTTAGGTGCAGGCTCTTCTTCTTTTTTCTTTTTAAATGAAGAAAGCAATTTTATAAACAAAAAAATTGAAAAAGCAATGATTAAAAAATCTACGATTGATTGGATAAATGAACCATAAAGAATAGCCACTTCAGGGATGTCGCCACTGGCCGGTTTAAGGATATATTTTAAATCTGAAACGTTTATCCCGCTTAAAATAACCCCAATAACAGGCATAAGTACATCGTTCACGAGGGATGAAACGATTTTACCAAACGCTCCGCCAATAATTACACCAACTGCAAGGTCAATAACATTTCCCCTCATGGCAAATTCCTTAAATTCTTTTAGCACCACTTACACCTCTTTCAAATTAGTTTTTACTAACTTCTCTGGAGGAACACTATAAATCCTGCAATTCCGGAATAGATTTTTCATTTATTACTCTAACAGCTAACTTCTTTTTCTATCAGATTCTTACTTTTATGTTTAGCTCTATATAATAGCTGGTCAACCTTCCGCAATAAACTGTTCAATTCATTACTCCCTACTTCTACGATACCGCCACTGATCGTTACAGTCAGATCACTTTCCCATTCTATCTCTAAAATCTTATGACGGATACGCTCCATCAAAGCATATCCTTCTTCCACGCTGGTGTCACGCAGGATAATAAAAAACTCGTCGCCACCGTAACGCCCCACCACATCATTTTGCCTTAAATTTCTTTTTATTGTGGTGACAACCTTCATAGACTATTTTGCCTCCAACCCGGAACAGGTAAAAAGCCTGAAGGTAATAACCGGTTTCAAATCTCCTGCCGATATACTCTTTTTTGCAGATATCGCCCGTTGGAAAAAAACCAGCCAGGTTATTTTGACCGTTGATTGCGGCGAAGCCGATTTTGAGTGTCATACCGGTTTTGTTACTGACCATATTCCTAAATTGCAATTTGCTGATATTGGTCAAGCCGTGGCCATTGTGGTGGGCCCTCCGGCAATGATGCATTTTTCTACATTGGAACTTCTGAAAATGGGTTTTAAAGAAGAAAATATTTGGATTTCCCTTGAACGCAAGATGTGTTGCGGAATCGGTAAATGCGGGCATTGTAAAATTAATGATGTCTATGTTTGTGTTGACGGTCCCGTGTTTAACTACACCAAAGCCAAAAATCTCATAGATTAAGGAGCGACCCTTATGGATATAAATACAAGAAAAATAAAAAAGAACGCCTTCCGTGTGACTAAAGTACGCGGATTTACTGCCAGCCGAGTACGGATTCCAGGAGGACATCTTAATGCTGAAATCCTGGAAAAAATAGCTGAAATTGCCAGGGAATATGGGAACGGGACAGTACATATTACCACAAGACAGGGTTTTGAGATTCCCGGTATCTCTTTTGAACTAATTCCGGAGGTAAACAAAAAGCTACAGCCCATTATTGATCTGCTGGAAATTAACCAACCTGCGCGGGGCGAAGGCTATGCCGCCTCAGGCACACGAAATATCTCTGCCTGTATTGGTAACCGTGTTTGCCCTTATGCCTGTTATGATACTACGGCTTTTGCACAGCGGATAGAAAAAGCAGTTTTCCCCCACGACCTCCATTTTAAAATTGCTCTTACAGGTTGTCCCAATGACTGCGCTAAAGTTCGTATGCATGACTTCGGTATTATGGGAATGACAATGCCGGCATATGACCCTAGCCGCTGTGTTTCTTGCGGAGCCTGTGAAAAATATTGCCGGCAGAAATCAGTCCAGGCTATAGAAATGGTTAACGAAAGACCTGTTCGTAATGCAGAAAAATGCATAGGCTGCGGCGTATGCATACTCAACTGTCCAACACGTGCCTGGACCCGCGGCGAAGGTGCCGAAAAACGTTTCCGGTTCACCTTGTTTGGCCGTACGGGGAAACGCAACCCCCGCCTGGGCGAAGATTTTATTAAATGGGTTGATGCAGAAAGCATTATCAAAATTATCCTCAACACTTATGACTATGTCACCGAGTATATTGACAAGGACGCTCCCGAAGGAAAAGAACATATCGGCTATATTGTTGACCGCACCGGTTTTGAGGAGTATAAAAAATGGGCACTTAAAGGAGTTAACCTGCCGCCTGAAGCAGTCGTCTATGATCCGGTATACTGGAGCGGTATCAAGTATAAAGAATTGACACGATAAGCAAAGTTCCAGAGCAACGCCACGGTGTTATGATGAGAAGCCTGCATAATTCATTTACATGCAGGCTTCTTTTACTTGATGCATTATCAATTGACCTTATTATATTCTCTACTCTACTGTTACACTCCTTCAAGATAGTACAGAGTTTTCTGACATTTTTGTGATTACTTTTTTGAAATTACCTTGGACATCAACGGTAAAACAAGCTATTTCCGAGCTTGTCTCCTCATGACAATATCCATATGCTTAAACAACTTTAGAACATCATCAGCTGGAATAGGATAGCTAATATAATAGCCCTGAATCTCATCGCAGCCAAGTTTGCGCAAAAATTCAAGCTGTTCTTTACGTTCAACTCCTTCTGCGACAACTCTCAGACCCAGGGTCTGGGAAAGATGGATCATGCCTCTAACCAGTGCCTGGTCTTTTTCACTTTTGAATAGATTGTTTATGAAGCTCCTGTCTATTTTTATCCGGTTAACAGGCATATGGTTTAGCCTGCTCAACGAGGAATATTCCGTCCCAAAATCATCTATGGAGATTTCTATGCCCAGTTTTCTCAATTTCTTCAGTGTACTTAAAATATTATCTGATTCCTTAACGGCAGCACTTTCTGTAATCTCCAGATTGAGCTGCTTCGCATTCAGTCCCGTCTCTTTAAGGACTCTTTCCACGGTAGCAACAAAATCCGGATTGCGCAGCTGAATTACAGAAACATTAACTGAAATCTGTATTGGGGGCAATCCCATATCAAGCCACGCTTTAACCTGCTTGCAGGCAGTTTTTAGGACCCATTCACCAATGGGAACAATCAAGCCGCTTTGTTCAGCCAGCGGGATAAACATATTCGGTGCAATCATTCCGTAATCAGGCAGATACCAGCGGACCAAAGCTTCCATACACCGGATCTCGCCTGTTTTCGCCACCACCAGGGGCTGGTAATACAGGATCAATTCATTATTCTCCACTGCCCTGTATAACTTGTTGGAGAGCTCATGCTTGAACACGATTTCCTCTTTCATATCATCAGTACAAAGGCTATACTGGCTTTTACCCCTGGATTTAGCTTCATACATGGCAATATCCGCATTTCTGATCAGGGTATCGGCATCCTTGCCGTCAAAAGGATACACAGCAACGCCAAAACTGGCGGAAACATAAATTTTCTGGCTGTGCACTATAAATGGTTCTCTAAAAGTATTGATCACTTTATCAGCAATTTTGTAGATATCTTCAGTACTCTCCAGGTTATTAACCATAATCAAAAACTCGTCTCCGCTGAATCGTGAAACTGTATCTGATTTACGAAATGATTCGGACAATTTCCGGGAGACTTTAATAATTACCTCATCTCCCACTTCATGCCCCATGGTATCATTTATGCTTTTAAAAGAATCCAAATCCATAAAAATTACTGCAATCATTTTACTGGTCCGTTCAGCCAGGGAAATGGCCTGGCGCAGTCTGTCCTTGAACAAAGTGCGATTAGGCAAACCGGTCAGTGTATCATAGTATGCCATGAAGTTTATTTGTTGCTCCTGCCGTATCCTCTCTATTGTACCGGCAAAAATATTGGTAATAATCATGAGATTGTTTTTGTCAACCTTGCTCCAGACCTTATTCCGTGTAATTGACTGCAGCACCAGGTAGCCATAGAGACATTATTATTATTCTCTATAGGCAGTATCAGCAGTGATTTGACCTGCTCGCCCATAATCTGCACTATCTCATTGTATTCACCGGCCGGTAAATCATTAATATCATAAATCTCCAAATTGCCGGCAGTGGCAAACATGCGTTTCAGATACGGATAATTGCTCAAAAATATTTCTTTGTTAACGCTGGCCGGTGAATTTTGTTCATTTATCCATGAGTAAGCGCAAGTTATTGTCTCCTTCCCGTTTTCAAACAAGTAAATAAAGACACCTTCTGCCTTTAAAAACTCACCTGTTTTGCGCAAAGTTTCACTTGTTACCTGGGCAAAATCTTTTTCACCCACACTTACGTAGTGGGTGGAAATATCGGCCACCATTGTCTGAAAACTTAATTGTTCTGCATTCTCAAGCAATTTTGACCTAAAAACAGTCATGACAAAAAATGCAATCCAAACTCCTATTGCACTTATGCCTATGCGCCCAAAATGATCAGATGCATCAATTTGCACCAAGAGGTCCGGTTTGATAAGAAAAACCGCCAGTTGTGTCAAAAGAAATGAAGTTGCCACTGCGATCTGGATAATCCTGCTTATCATTGCTATGGAGATGATAAGGAAAACAAAAGCATGGGCCCAAACAGTTATACTTGCATACTCAATAAAATTAAATGTAAGGGCGGGTATTAAAACAAAAAAGATTGCCGCATAAATAAAATCTTTAAACACTCTGCTTTTCTCTAATCTTTCAATGGTCTCAAAAATAATGCCGGCTATAGCCAAAAATCCACTAAAGAGCAATGTGGCAACCAAATCCTTGTGCCCATATACAAAATACATAGCGATAATATTTAGTATACTGGCAGTAAAAAGTGCAATTGCCAGGTAGTGTATGATCCTCATCCGAATCTGTCCACCAAACAAAAACGCATATCTCACACTTCTTCTTGTGTTGAGCAAGCCATACTTCTGCATGGCATAGCTAATGGCCAGCACCGGAAGCAGCATGATGATAGGAGCCAGCTGCGGTATTTTGATGGAAAAAACATTATTCACAATACTTTCCGTAAAAGTTCCCAGAATAAGCGTAATAATGAATGCTCTGACAATGATACTTGCTTGTTTTTGAATATTTTTACTACCGGCTTCTCCCCATCTTTTGACAAGAAACACGCCAATGATGGTATAGCTCAAATAATATAAAATAAAAAACAAATCCCAATAGTTTTTAATGGAAACATTAACCCAGCCCATGGAAGTCTGCACTAGGTTATATTGCTGCTGGTTAAGCCAGGGGATATAGGAAAACACAGAGAGACAGACTGCTGCCGGAAGATATAACAGCACATATCTCCACCATTTATTCAGCAAGTAAGCCCTGCCTGCCAGTGAAATCATGAAATGAAGCAGAATACTGAAAAATACACCCCAGCCGATAGCGGCAAATCTGCGCCAAAACAGACAGTGGCCAATATCAGGCGCCGATATTGCCATGGCAAAACCGAACGACCAAATAAATAATGCCACCGTTACCGCAAAAAAGAGACGGTTTGTACTTGACCTGGGATTTGTGTAAAGCGTGTAAATCCCTAAATATAAGCTTACTAGGCAGATTAAACTGAAAAGTATTGAAAAAATAAGTGGTATATTT
>JAAYSO010000031.1 GCA_012523945.1 Bacillota bacterium | reverse complement strand
CTGTCAACCTTTAGTTGGGCATCCACTGCTTCCTGCACAATCTTTTCAATGATTTCCTTTTTCTTTGCCTCAGTCATTTTTTCCCCTCCATTTATTTATTCTTCCACATCTAAATGCCATGCCCTAAATAATTGCCGGTAAAATTCTGGCCGGGGATGATCCGGTTCAATTTCTGTCGCCGGCTCGGCAAATCTCATCTTTCCTCCGCCAAAAACAGACAATCCCGCAAGTAGTTCCTCCAGACGCTGGGCAGGCGCGGAAAAAATAACTTCTTCATCTTTAGCCAATGCCCTTTCCACCTCTCCCGGGTCAGGAAATGTAATCCTGTACTCACCGTTTTTGATGACCGGAATGGTGGAATAAACACAAGAATCAATGGCATCAAATTGGGAAGTTACCAGCTCTCCGGTTTTAAACTTAACAGACATCAGTATATCCCTTAACTGTGCATGATTAACATAAAGCAAAACCAGGTCGGGTACAAACTCGGCCTTTATTAATGGTGCCACCACTAAACCGGTATACTTGCCGTATTCCAAACGGGGAAACCGGCGCAAAAAATCTTTTGTCGCCTCTTCATCGGCAATGCCTAAATACTTTGCGATCAGCTGAAAGCTCTCGTGATTTTCATGAAACTCAACCAAACCGAAACTGACTAACGGTGCCCAACACCAATGGTCTTCTGTTAACATGGCCACCGTTTCTCCCCCGAAGCGTGCTTTGGCAATGGCCTGACACAACGAATAATGAACGCCTTGGTCTTTTTTCGGCCGTATAGCTCCCTGGGGAATTTCCTTTTCCTCTGTTAAAAGTTTGATGGCCACAGGATAACTTTGCGGTTGCAATAAATTATCCAGCTCCCGGCCATACTGCCGGTAGGCCTCCGGGCTTGTCACTTTAAGACCCCCTTCTCACTTCAAGAGCTTAAAAAATATTGGTATGTGATTTTTTCCACATTTTAAGGCTGTTTCCCTGCCAATTTTTTGTTTTTCTGTAACAAATATTGCACAAAAGAGACACAAAAAAAAGCGTGCCCTGCAGCACGCCTATCCGTTCCGGTTTTCTGTAAATAAAGCAGTACTTAAATAGCGCTCCCCTGTATCCGGTAAAATGACAACTACTTTTTTGTTTTTATTTTCAGGCCTTTTGGCTACCTGTAATGCGGCAAAGGCAGCCGCTCCGGAAGAAATGCCTACTAAAAGCCCCTCTGTCTGCGCCAAAAGGCGTGAAGTATCCATGGCTTCTTCGTTCGTTACGGTAATTACCTCATCAATAATTTCAGGATTTAAAACGTCCGGAACAAAGCCGGCTCCAATTCCCTGGATTTTATGCGGGCCGGGTTTTCCTCCGGATAAAACCGGTGAATCTTTCGGTTCCACTGCCACAACTTGAATCTGCGGCTTTCTTTGTTTGAGGATTTCACCCACACCGGTAATGGTACCGCCAGTACCGACACCGGCCACAAAAATATCTACCTGTCCGTCTGTATCCTGCCAAATTTCTTCTGCCGTTGTTTTCCGGTGTATGGCCGGATTGGCCGGGTTGGCAAACTGTTTAAGTATATAAGAGGATTTAAATTCTGCCGCCAACTCATTGGCTTTGGCAATGGCACCTTTCATACCTTCAGCCCCGGGGGTCAGGACCAATTCTGCCCCAAGTGCTTTTAATAAATTGCGCCGCTCCAGACTCATTGTTTCCGGCATGGTCAAAATTAAGCGGTAGCCGCGTGCTGCCGCCACAAAGGCCAGGGCAATGCCTGTATTACCGCTGGTGGCCTCTATCAGCACCGTGTCTTCATTGAGCAAACCCTTTTCTTCCGCATCCTGAACCATAGCATAACCAATCCGGTCTTTTACGCTGCCCAGCGGGTTAAAATATTCCAGCTTGGCAATAATTACACCGTTTGTCTTTTGTTTCCGGTTAAAATTAGTCAACTCCAGCAAAGGCGTCCTGCCGATTAATTCGGTCAGGTTTTTAAATATTTTCATTTTTCCAGCTCCTTAACCTTGTTTTCCTATAGGTTTTCTATAGATTATAATGCCGTTTTTTGGGTCTGTCAAGCAAAAAATAAGAAAAAAGCCCTGATTGGGCTTTATTCAGACGGGCAGGGAAGCTGCTGGTAGTTATCGGCATGTAAGGCTGTAATGGTAGGCTGATTTCCACAAACAGCGCACTCAGGATTAGGTCCAATCTGGATTTTCATAAAATCCATGGCCAATGCATCATAAACTAAAAGTTTTCCCAGCAATAAATCTCCTGCACCAAGAATAAATTTAATAGTTTCTGTTGCCTGTACCATACCGATGAGTCCGGGCAAAACGCCCATGACCCCGGCTTCCTGACAAGTGGGCACAGCACCGGGAGGTGGTGCTTCCGGAAACAGGCAGCGGTAGCAGGGACCTTGAGGCGGGTAAAAAACGGCGGCCTGGCCGTCAAAGCGCATAACACTGCCATAGATAAAGGGTTTTTTCAGCAGGACTGCCGCATCATTAACAAGGTAACGTGTGGCAAAATTATCACAACAATCAAGCACTAAATCATATGCGGACATAATCTGCAAAATATTTTCCACAGAAGCGTATTCCGGATAGGTAATCACTTGTACGTCGGGATTAATGTGGTTGATGGCGTCTTTGGCTGAATCCACCTTAAGGCGACCAATATCGGCAGTGGTATGAATAATCTGGCGCTGCAGATTGCTTAAGCTAACTGTATCTCCATCCATAATGCCAAGTGTTCCTACACCGGCACCGGCCAGGTAGAGAGCTACCGGCGATCCTAATCCTCCCGCCCCCACCAGCAATACTTTTGCCGCCAGTAATTTCTCCTGTCCCTTACCACCAATTTCCGGTATGACAATATGTCTGGCATAACGGTGAATTTGCTCTTCAGTCAGGGTCAATTTCTTCCCCTCCTCTTTTTTCGATCAATAAACGATAAATACCGTTTTCTTGTCCTTCCAATAAATGAACCAGGTGGCCGTCACTGCGTACACTTCTGGGCACATTCTGCACAGCTTCTTCATTAGCCAAAAAAACTTCTAAGATTTCACCCGGTTTCATCTCTTCCAGTGCCAATTTTGTCTTCACAAAAGTGATAGGGCAGTAATCTGCCGTAATATCCAATGTTTTGTGTGGTTGCATTTCTTTCACACCTCCACTAAATTGTGGGAACCTTTTTCACTTTACTTCGTCAGTGTATTTATGACAATCTGATTATTAGATACAATCAATAGATATTACTTTAACTTTATAGGTTTAGTATACTTGAAAAATGCTGATGGTTGCAATAGACAAAACCGGCACAATCCTGTAAAATTATAGTAAACTATGGGTAGTCAAGTCGAAGGATGGTATTTATTACAAGTTGTTGCTAATAATCCGGGCATGGTACAATATGGGCGTATGGCAGCATTGACCGACTATGCTGGAGAAAGAAGGTGAGAATATTTGGAAAACCGGAGGTATCTGTTTATTACCTGTATCCTGCTTGTGATCCTCACATTGGGACTGGCTCAGACGGCCTTTGCCGGTACAATAAAAACGGCAACTGTAACGACGGCGGTTCTCAATGTCCGGACAGGCCCTTCTACTTCCTATAACCGGATTGGCACCGTCACCGAGTATACAGTTTTGCCGGTGCTTGCTGAACAAAACGGCTGGGTGCAAGTTTCTTTAGCAGACGGCAGAAGCGCTTGGGTTAGCGGGGATTATGTAGAAATCACAAGCAAAAACCCCAGTCAAAAAGCACGCGTTACCACTAATGTCTTAAATGTCCGCACCGGTCCGGATACATCTTACGAGCGCATCGGCACCGTAACCCTGGGTACAGTTCTGCCTGTACAGCAGCAGCTGGGGGGATGGCTGCTTGTGAAGTTGCCGGACGGCAGAAGTGGTTGGATTTCAGGTACATATGCCGAAGTAATCACTGAAGCAGAGGATAAAGAACAAACTGCTGCCAAAGGTCATAAGATTGTGGTTGATGTCAGTGCTTTAAACGTCCGCACAGGACCTTCCACAGATCATGCTGTAATTGCTGTCATACCTCAAGGTACTGTTGCCGAAATCCTGACTGAACAGGATGATTGGGTACAAGTCCGCCTTAACAGTGGTAAGGAGGGCTGGGTTGCAGGCTGGTATGTTTCTGTGATCCCGGCGGAATCCGGTTCCGGTGAGGGTGGCAGTATTGACCCCAATGCTCCCTTACTCGGCAAAGTAATTGTGGTTGATCCGGGACATGGTGGCTCCAGCCCGGGTGCCATCGGACCTACCGGCCTACAGGAAAAACATGTGGTGATGGACGTAAGTTCACGGCTGGCAGCCAAATTAAGTGATGCCGGCGCCACAGTAATTCTGACCCGCAAAGGTGACTGGGCAGTTTCCCTGGAGGGCAGGGTAAACATAGCCAACAACGCACATGCTGATTTATTTGTCAGCGTTCATGCCAATGCCCATCTCAACAGGTCAATTGGTGGTACCGAAACATTTTATTACCGGGGCAAAAAAACAAGTACTGCCTCCTACCAAGCTGCAGCATTAATTCAAAATGAATTAGTGAAAGCGCTTGGCCTGCGTAATATCGGCGTTAAACACGGCAATTTCCATGTCATTCGGGAAACAAATATGCCGGGCGTACTTGTTGAGTTGGCCTTTCTGTCCCATCCTGCAGAGGAAGCCATGATGAAAACTGCAGAATTCCGGGAAAGTTCCGCCCAAGCAATTTTTGCGGGCATTCTAAACTACTTTAAATAATCTCTGCTACCGCAAATCTGCAGAGTTGTAAAAAAGCAGGTCATTTTGGACCTGCTTTTTTTAATCTGCAAATCTTCTTTTTACTGTCTGCGGGGTGTTAAGCGTTGTTCACTGTCAATGATGATGGTGACAGGTCCCTGATTGATCAGCTGCACATCCATATCGGCACCGAAACGACCTGTTGCTACAGGAATCCCATATGCCTTTAGTGCCTCACAAAATCTGCGATACATGGGCTCTGCCACTTCAGGCGCTGCTGCAGAGGAGAATCCGGGACGCCTGCCCCGACGTGTATCGGCATACAGCGTAAATTGTGATACCACCAGCGCACTGCCGTCAATATCCAGCAAAGAAAGATTCATTTTGTTGTTTTCATCTTCGAAAATGCGCAGATGCACAATTTTTTCTACCAGGTAATGCAAATCTTCCTCAGTGTCGTCGCCATGGATACCCAGCAGAATTAAAAGTCCTTTATCTATTTGTCCCACTGTTTCCCCGTCAATTTTAACGGCAGCGGAAATCACCCGCTGTAGTACGGCGCGCATAATCCTTCCTCCTCTACCTGTTGATGCGCTTGGTTGTATATACATCACGCACCTTACTGATACGATTAATCACTTTCTCCAAATGCTCCAAATCTTCCACGGTAACAGTCATATGGATATAAGCCATACGGTCTCTACTGCTGCGAGCATTTAAAGCAGTAATATTCACCTTACACTCCGCCACCGCGTTCACAACATCAGTTAAAATATGCGGTCTGTCCAATCCTGTTATTTCAATCTCAACAGGATAGGCACCTTCTACGGAATCTTCCCAAACGGCTTCAAGCAATTGCTGGTTATCTTTACGGTTAGTAATATTGGGGCAATCGCGCCGGTGAATGGAGACCCCGCGCCCGCGCGTCACCACACCGATAATTTCATCTCCGGGCACAGGCGTACAGCATTTGGCAAACCGTAAGAGTAAATTGTCCACCCCGGCAATGCGAACTCCCGCCCCCGTTTTCCTGACAGACTTTTGCGGTTTAAATTCCTTAACCGGTTTCGGTTCAGGCTGCCCGTATTTTTTATTATACTCTTCCTTTAAACGGCTGATAGCTTGCTGCGGGGAAACCCCACCCAGGCCAATGGCGGCATAGACATCGTCTTCATTTTGCAAGTTGAACTTTTTGCCGACTTCCTGCATTAAAGCAGATTTGAGATATAAAGCAGGATCCAGCTCTTGTTTGCGCAGTTCCTTTTCCAGCATTTCCTTGCCTTTGCTGATATTTTCATCGCGCCTTTCTTTTTTGAACCACGCTCTTATTTTTGCCCTGGCGCCGGAGCTTTTCACCATCTTAATCCAATCACGGCTGGGTGAGCCCTGTTTGGAAGTCATGATTTCCACAATATCCCCGGTTTTTAATTCATAATCCAGCGGCACCAGACGACCGTTTACCCGGGCCCCAATACAACGGTGGCCAATATCGGTATGAATTTTATAGGCAAAGTCCAAAGGAATAGAACCGGCCGGCAAGGCAATAACATCGCCCTTGGGGGTAAAAACAAAAACTTCATCGGCAAACAAATCTATTTTCACATTTTCCATAAATTCAGAGGCATCTTTGGAGTCCTGCTGCAACTCCATAATTTGCCGCAGCCAAGCCAGTTTTTTGTCAAACTCCGCATCGTATTTGTGATCTTTTTTTTCTTTATAACGCCAGTGGGCGGCAATGCCGTATTCAGCCGTTCTGTGCATTTCCCAGGTGCGGATCTGTACTTCCAGAAGCTCATTTTTGCCCACCATCACCAAGGTATGCAGTGACTGGTACATATTAGTTTTGGGCATGGCGATATAATCTTTGAAACGTCCCGGAATCGGTTTCCACAGGGTGTGTACAATCCCTAAAGCTCCATAACAATCTTTTAAAGAATCCACAATTATCCGGATGGCCGTAAGGTCATAAATTTCGTGGAATTCTTTATTTTGCTCTTTCATTTTCTGCCAGATACTGTACAAATGTTTGGGCCGTCCGGAAATATTAGCCTGAATATTTACTTCTTCCAGTTTAGGCTGCAATGTTTCAATAATTTGTTTAATAAAAGCTTCGCGTTCCTGGCGTTTTTTGGCCAATTTATCGGCTAAAGCATAATAACTGTCTCGCTCCAGGAAACGAAAGGCCAAATCTTCCAGTTCCCATTTAATTTTATAGATCCCCAGGCGGTGCGCCAGGGGAGCATAGATCTCCAAAGTTTCCCGGGAAATGGCTTGTTGTTTAATTGAAGTGAGATATTTTAAAGTGCGCATATTATGCGTGCGGTCTGCCAGTTTAATTAAAAGCACGCGAATATCTTTAGCCATGGCTATAAACATTTTGCGCAAGTTTTCCGCTTGCCGTTCTTCCTTTGATTTATATTCCAGCTTGGACAGCTTGGTTACGCCATCCACCAGCATGGCAATATCAGCGCCGAATTTTGCTTCAATTTCTTCCAGCGTCGTATCTGTATCCTCTACCACATCATGGAGCAAACCGGCAATAATGGTGTCCAAATCAAGTTCAAGTTCAGCCAAAATATTAGCCACACCAAGAGGATGGGTAATATAAAGTTCTCCCGAAAAACGTTTTTGCCCCTGATGAGCATTAACGGCAAAACGGTAAGCTTTCTCCAGCAGTTTCCAGTCAGGCTCCACCGGATAATATGTTTTTATCTGCTTTTTTAGTGTTTGTAGCGTCATGGGCTTATCCCCTCTTCCCCCAGAATTAAATCATGCGGGTTTAAAATATAACTCACCACTTCACCGGGCCGTGCCCGCAACCAAAAATCCTGATAGGCACGAAACTGTTTTAAAGCCTGCAGATGTTTGCGATATGTGACTGAATAGTTTAAGCGCTGCGGTAGTTGAGGCAAATCTTCTTTACCGGCAGCCAGCTCTTTTAATACCGCCTGGATTTGCTCCAGCAAGTAACGTGTTACAGGCAATTTTAATTCACGCTGAATTTGTTTCGCAGCCTGCTCCAGGGACGAATCTGCTTGTAAAAAACCTGCCAGTTGTAAAAATGTCTCTTTTTCCGGCACAGTAGCAGCAAAAATCTTCTCATTTAAATCTGCATCATTCTCAGTATAACAAAGAATGACATGTTTTGTACCGGTAAAATCCAATAAGGACAACATTTTTTCAAAGGCTCTGCGATCATAAGGTACATGGTATAAAACCAGTGTATCAATTTTTTCTGCTACCGGGTCACGCCCTAAATGCGTAACCCGGGCCTTTTTACCTAAAAGCTGCTCCAGCCCTAATTTGGCTGCTTTAGTATTGACCCAGACAGCCACTTTTTTCTCTGCCGTCAAAGCGGCAAGATATAGTTCTTTTTGCTGGTAATTACGCCGGTCTTCTACCAGAGGGATATCCTGTGTCTGCAGGCGTGCATCCCTTACCTGCAGAGAAAGAGATGTCCTTCCCTGCCAGCAATTTAAATCGGCGGCCACAACCAGCTCCAACACATCTCCCTGCGCAAACTGTTCCCGGCCACCGCCAAAATAAATTGCTGCCGTAGCTGCCTTTTTTTCCGCCAGCAGCAGGCGCAAATGATCTCCCTGGGCCCCCACCTGGCGGGCAGAAACAATTTGTGCCCTTCTCACCCAAAATAAAGGTTCCGGATGACCATAACCGTAGGGAGCCAAAGCAGTCAGTTCTTCCGCCAGTTCTTGTGTCAACTCATTTAGACTGACTTTGGCCACAACGGGTTGTGCCTCATCTTTTGGTTCTTGCGCAGCAATGGCACGGCAAAAGGCTTCCCTAAATTGTTCCAGCATCTGCGGCTTAATGGTAAAACCTGCAGCTTCAACATGGCCGCCGTATTTTTCCAGATAATCTGCGCATTGCTGTAAAGCGGCAACCACGTTGTAGCCGGCGGAAGTGCGAATAGAGCCGCGGCCTTCATTATCATTTACGGCTATGAGTGCCACCGGTCGCTTATATTCCATGGCCAGTCTTCCGGCCACAATCCCGACAATCCCTTGACTCCACCCTTCCTGCCACAGCACCAGTGCCGGTTCATGCGCCTCTTTGGCGGCAAGTTGCTGTGCCTGGCAGAGGATGGACTTTTCTATTTCCTGCCGTTTCTGATTTAATGCGTTTAACTCCTGCGCCAGGAAAGAGGCTGTTTCACGGGAAGCTAAAAGCACCTGCATGGCCGGCTCCGCATCGCCCAGGCGTCCCGCCGCATTTAAACGTGGTGCCAGGGCGAAAGCTATTTCCCTGGTGCCAATCTGGTTATCCTTGAGGCCGCTGACCTGCATCAGGGCCGCCAGTCCCGGCAGCGGTTCATTTTGCAAAACCTGCAGGCCTTGCTTTACTAAAATACGGTTTTCTCCCACAAGGGGTACCACATCGGCCACTGTGCCCACGGCCACCAGGTCCAGGTAACGATAAGCTTCTTCCTTTGCCATTTTCAGTTTTTCAAAAAGAGCTCTGACTAAAGTCCAGGCCACTCCGACACCGGCCAGTTGTTTTTCCGGATACCGGCAGTGATCCTGTTTTGGATTGAGGATGGCAAAGGCAGAGCGTTCTCCGGCAAAACAGGTGTGATGATCGGTAACGATTAAATCCAGACCTATATTTTTGGCCTCTTCCATCTCAGCAAAAGAATTTATCCCGCAATCAACAGTTATAGCCAGGTGACCGCCGGCGGCGGCAAACTCTTTTAAAACTTCGGCCTGTAAGCCGTAACCGTCCGCGAAACGGCTCGGAATATAGTATTCCACCGGCACAGCCAATTCTTGCAAGACCAAAGTCAGAAGCGCCGTGGCAGTCAGTCCGTCCACATCATAATCTCCGAAAATAAGTACTTTTTCTTTGGCTTTAACTGCAGCTGCCAGTCTCGATGCCGCTGCTTCGGCACCTGCCATAGAAAAAGGGTCCCCTAAATCCGACAGGTCGCAGGCAAGAAACTGCTGTGCATCCTGCGGGGTATGGAGACCCCGTTGATAAAGCGCTGCAGCTGTTAACTCATTTATGCCAAGTGTTTCTGCCAACATATGCACAGTTTCTGCATCAGTATGTGGCACAAACCAGGACCAACTCTTATGTGGCATAGAAAAACTCCTATCTTGATCTGATCTCAACATCTTTTCTTTATTTTGATTCGTCAGTTCTACATAAAATCCCTTTTTTCACAGTTAGAAGGTGCAGCCTGAGCCGGGTGAAAAAAAGCGCAAACCCCGGAAGCAGGTTTGCGCTTTTTTTAAGCTTTTTTCAGAGCAAGTCTTTTGTCACGCCACTCTTTCCACCACAGCCATAGTGGACCTGCCAGCAATATGGAAGCATAGGTACCTATAACAACACCAATTAGCATGGCAACAACAAAGGGCCGGATGGTAACACCGCCGAAAAACAAAAGCGTCAATAAAACTAAAAGTGTAGTGACAGAAGTATTGAGGCAGCGTGTCAGTGACTGTTTTATACTACCAAAGACAATCTCCGCCAAGCCTTCCTTCGCTTTCAACTTTAGATTTTCCCGAATGCGGTCATAAACCACAATAGTATCATTAATGGAATACCCCACAATGGTCAGGATAGCGGCAATAAAAGTACTGTTCACTTCCCAACCGAATAAACTGAAAAAGGTAATAACTATAAATGCATTGTGCAAAAGGGCCAATGTTGCCGTAATGGCAAAGCGGAATTCAAAGCGGACTGTAATATAGATGATCATACCGATCCCGGCTAAAAGAAGGGCAATCAGTGCCTGCCGCTGCAGCTCACTGCCTACAACTGCCCCTACCTTATCCAACCTTAGCACGGCATCTTCCGATAAATCGAAACGTTCTTTAAAGGCGGCAAGTAATTTTTCCTGCTCCTGAGCCGTTAATTCCGGAGTTTTAATGATAACCTCATGTGATTCTTCACTAAAATTATCTGTAGCCACTTTTTGTAAAGTTGAGCCTTCCAGGTCTAAAGGCTGCAGAACTTCCCGGACCTCATCCAAAGTAAAAGGCCGGCCCAGATTTAACTGGATAATTGTGCCCCCTGTAAAATCAATACTGTAGTTTAAGCCCTGCACAAAGAGCGAAACCACACCGGCTAAAATTATTAGCACAGAAAGTACAACGGCAGCTTTGGCTAATGCCGGCAGTTTCCTTACTGCTTTATTGCTATCCGCCCTTTGTGTCATCTGCGGCGATTTTAAGAGCATGGTCCCTACCGCCAGCCGCAATAAATAGCGCGTGAGCACAACTGCCGTAAACATACTGGCCAAAATACCTACACTTAAGGTAACGGCAAAACCGCGTACCGGACCGGTAGCAAAGTAGAACAGTACGGCAGTTGCAATCAAAGTGGTCACATTGGAGTCTAAAATTGCTCTAAAAGCCCGAGCAAAACCTACTTCAACGGCGGTCCGCACTGTATGGCCATTGCGTAGTTCTTCTTTAATGCGTTCAAAAATAACAATATTAGCGTCCACTGCCATACCTAAAGATAAAATTAAGCCCGCTATACCCGGTAAGGTTAAAGTCACATTTAAAGCGGCCAAAACAGCCAATACGATGGCACCGTAAACAATTAAGGCAATATTTGCCATTAAGCCATAACCGCGATAATAAATCAACATAAACAATACCACCAGCACCAAACCGGCTAAACCGGCACGGATACTGCGATCCAGGGAATCACGGCCCAACTGCGGCCCCACTCCCCGAATTTCCAGTTCTTCTAACTGCACAGGAAGAGCACCCGTACGCAGTTGTAAGGCCAAAGTACCTGCTTCTTCCAAAGTACCGGCTCCTTCAATAATGGCTTGACCGTCAGTAATGGCGGTGGTTACTACAGGTGCAGAAATAAGTTCTTCGTCCAAATAAATGGCAATTTGCTGACCCACTAATTTTTCCGTGGCTTCGGCAAATTTACGGGCGCCTTCAGCGTTAAATTCCAGCGCCACAGCCGGTCTGCTGTACTGATCGTAGGTAGCGTAAGCATTTTTAAGTTCATCGCCTTGGACGATTACTTCCCCGTCGGGACCGATAAACTGTAAAAGTGCAGTTTTACCGATTACTTGGCGGGCAACCTGCTGATCATCAATGCCGGGCAGTTCTACCCGGATACGGTCCGCTCCTTCCCGCTGAATAACCGGTTCCGTAACCCCTAAGGCATTAATACGTGAATCAATAATTGTAATGGCCCGGCCTAATTTGTCGGCAGTGTCCTATCCTTCTTCCGTTTCGTGGGCCCGGTAGAGGACATATACTCCCCCGCGCAAATCTAAACCCCAGTTCATATTGGCAATGGCTTGCCAAATGGCTAAACCGCTGCCGATCAACAGTAAAATTGCCAGCAGTATGAGGAAACCGTTTCTCTTCATCGAGTGCCCTCCTTGCTTGTCCCCAAAGGTAACTAAAAGGTAAAAAGGGCACTCTTCCCAGAGCTTCCGGGGAGGCTGCCCTTTCCCAAAGTAATTATAAACGCTTGCAGAGAGGTTGTCAATTTAGTGCATTAACATTTTCAATCACCGTCTGCAGCACCTCTTCAATAGTTAAATCATCGGTAGGCAGGTATAAATCACAATGGGCCCGGGCGTGAGCCAAACGCTGCCATTGGTCATCGAGCCGCTCCTGTCCCCAGTAAATTTCACGACGGTTTTTGGCCGTGGCTAATGTACAGGATAAACAAACCAGGTAATCGGGATTTTTACGCTGCCACAGGCGCTTGACTATAGAATGCTCCTGGGCAATGTTTACTGCCCGGTAGCCATGTTCAGTCAGTCCGTTAACCAAAGTTGTTTTCCCTGCAGCACAATTTCCTACCACACCAATTAAGCCCTGAAATTTACCCATACTATACCTCCTTTAGATGGGATAGGTTAGCTGCAATCGTCTGATTTTATCATTTTCCCCCTCTCCGACAGACAAAATTAAAAGAGTCATATCATCAGCAGGCCGGTTCTCATCAAGAGCCATAGCCTCAGCCAAAATCTCATCGGCCAAAGGCTTAATCTTATCTGTATCCGCCTGTAGCATTTTTGCTTTCAGATCATCCAGTTCAAACTTGCGTCCGTATTTGCGTCCCGCATGGTAAATACCGTCAGTAAAGGCAACAAGCAGCATACCCGCCTCCAGCGGGTGCTCGTAAATAATAGGCTTCATATAATGATGAAAACCAATGGGTTGTACCGTATCTGACAAGACTTCAATCCGGCCCTGCCGTCTTAACAGTACCGGGCAATTACTGTTGCGGGAAATAACCAAGGTATTACTTACCAAATCAGCTGAAACCATCGTTAAAGTGGCCGAAACTTTGCCGCCCCGCTGGGCAAAAAGAAAATCATGGGCAGCCCTGGCCACAGCGCCGTCACGGGCACCATCAGTAATCAGTGCCGAAGCTTTACTGACCACAAGATTGCTGATCATTTTTGCCGCCTGACCGGTACCCTGACCGTCGGCAATTAAAGCAGTGATACCACCTTTGGGACGCTCCACCACTTCTGCCGAATCGCCGCTTTCCTTTATAGCATATTTAGCCGTTTTATTAATGACTACTTTAATCTGCAAGTGCAAGAAGACTCCCTTCTTTGCCTTGTAAATATTTTAGCAAAACTTCAACGATTATTTCCCGAGCTACATGCCTGTAGATCACAACTTCTCCCACGGCAGTAGGTAAAATGAAAACTGTTTCTTCTCCCATACGCTTTTTATCCTGTTTAAGTGCAGCTAAAACATCTTCTTCAGGTAAATCGGGCGGGGCAGGTTTTATTCCCACCCGGGCAAATAAATTAAGCAGTCTTTCGGCCTCGGCCGCAGATAAAAGTGCCAACTTTTTTGCGATGCCGACTGCCATCACCATACCAGCCAAAACGGCTTCGCCGTGCAAATAATACTGAAAAGATGTAGCCGCTTCCAAAGCATGTCCTAGCGTATGTCCAAAATTCAAAATAGCCCTCCGGCCTGTCTCCCGCTCATCTTCAGCCACCACTTGGGCTTTTAAGTTACAGCAAGTAGCAATAATCCGCTGCAGTACTGATTTGTCCTGCTGTATAAATCCTTCCCACTTCTCTTCGAGTAAAGTAATAAAATCCGTACTTAAAATGGCTCCGTATTTCACCACTTCTGCCGCCCCCGCCATAAATTCACGTGGCGGCAGTGTTTGCAGCGTGTCCAGTTCAATCCAAACCAGTTTGGGTTGATAAAAAGCACCAATTAAATTTTTACCCAACCGGTGGTTAACAGCCACCTTCCCGCCCACACTGCTGTCCACTTGCGCCAAAAGCGTGGTGGGAATCTGGACAAAAGGCACCCCGCGCAAATAAGTTGCTGCCACAAAACCGGCCAAATCCCCTACCACACCCCCGCCTAAAGCAATCACGGCGTTGGACCGGTCAAGACCGGCTTCAATGGCCACTGTATATAACCGGTCTGCCTCGGCCAGGGTTTTGCTGGCTTCCCCGGGGGTAATTATAACCGGAACCACAGTATAGCTATCTTTCAGGGCAGATTCCACACAAGAACCATAATGAGACCACACATGTTCATCACTTACCAGTAAGACTTTTCCGGGGGGCAGTACCTTTACCAGTGTAGCCGCCAGCCGCTGCCAGCTATTACTAGCAATTTTAATCTCATATGAGCGTTCTTTTAAATCTACATTTATACTCTGCATGCCTACCTCCGTTATCGAGCGGCAAGGCGCCGGCAATATGCGCGGTAGTTTGCCAGCATTTCTTCCAGAGAATCACCGCCGAACTTTTCCTGTAAAGCTACAGCCAACTCCCAGGCCACAGCCGCTTCACCTACAATGGCAGCGGCCGGCACTGCACAGGCGTCGGAGCGTTCCACGGTGGCGGCAAAAGGAGTATGGTCTTCCATATTCACACTGGCCAGCGGTTTATACAAAGTAGGAATGGGTTTCATAGCCACCCGGCAGATTACAGGTTCACCGTTAGTCATCCCGCCTTCAAGGCCTCCGGCGCGATTAGTACGGCGAAAATATCCTTTACCGGTTTCATAAAAAATCTCATCATGCACTAAAGAACCGGGATGTGCCGCTGCCTGAAAACCGTCACCAATTTCCACGCCTTTCACTGCCTGGATGCTCATTAAAGCGGCAGCCAGACGGGCATCAAGTTTTCTGTCCCAGTGCACATAACTACCCAGACCCGGCGGCAGCCCCACTGCCACCACGGTGAAAACTCCGCCCAGACTATCGCCCTTCGCTTTGGCCTCATCAATGGCCAACATCATTTTTTGGGCGCTGGCAGCATCGGGGCAGCGTACAGGGGAGTTTTCCACACTAGCATAATTTGCCGCCAAGTCTTGCGGTGAAACAGGCATAGCCCTTACCTCACCAATAGCCTGCACATAAGAATAAATCTGAATATTAAAAGCGGCCAGTAATTCTTTGGCCACTGCTCCTACGGCAACCCGTGCCGCCGTCTCCCGGGCACTGGCCCTTTCCAACACATTCCTGATATCTTCCAGTTCATATTTTAAAGCCCCGGTTAAATCAGCATGACCTGGTCGGGGTTTTGTTACAGGTTTAATTTCTGTTGTGTCTAAATCGCCAAAGGGTGCCATCTGCTCGCGCCAGTTGGCATAATCCCTGTTTGTAATATGTAAGGTTAAAGGACTACCTAGCGTCTTGCCAAAACGTAAGCCGGACAGAACTTCAACTTTGTCTTTTTCGATTTGCATGCGTCCGCCGCGGCCGTAACCTTGTTGGCGACGGTGCAGTTCATGATTTAGCTTTTTTTCCGAAACAAATAAATTAGCCGGCAGTCCCTCGATAATGGCGGTTAATCCGGGACCATGCGATTCACCTGCTGTCAGAAAACGCATTATTTTGTTTCTCCTCCCTTGGTGTCCGGCCGCCGGTTTTTCCGCCACCAAAGCAGCAGGGAACCGGCAAGGATAAGCAGGATACTGACCACCTGCCCGGCACGTAAATTGCCCCAATATAAAGTGTCTGCCCTGACACCTTCAATAAAGAAACGGCCAATGGAATAACCAATGAGGTAACGCAGGAAAATTCCGCCGTCCGTTTTTTCCTTGCGACTGATATAAATTAGATAAACAAAGACTAATAAGTTCCAGATTGATTCATACAAAAAAATCGGGTGGCGGTAAGCACCGTCAATGTACATGGCCCAGGGCAAATCTGTAGGTACTCCGTAAGCTTCCTGGTTAAAAAAGTTCCCCCAGCGACCAATGGCTTGCCCCAGAATCAGGGAAGGGGCACAAGTATCGGCAATGCGCCAAAAATTCATTTTCTTTACATAGCTATAAACAATACAAACCAGGATGGCGACAAAAATAGCTCCGTGTATAGCCAAGCCGCCCTGCCGGATATTAATTATAGCCAGCCAGTCACCGGCAAAAGATTCCCAGTTAGAAATGACAAAAGCCAAGCGGGCACCAATTACAGCTGCAGGCACCACTACCAAAGCAAAATTAATCAACTCGTCTTCACTGATACTGTAATGTCGCGTCCGCTTTAAAGCCACATAAGTACCTGCCAGCATACCTAAACTTATCATGATACCGTACCAGTATACGGAAATACCAAATATGCGAAACGCAACAGGATCTATTTGCATTTATAACCCCCCTTGGCTTTCCAGCGCCAAAAGTTTTTCTTTCCAGCCTAAACCACCGCTAAAACCGCCCAGGGAACCATCGCTGCGCAGGACACGATGACAGGGTATAACTACAGGAGTACGATTGCGAGCCATTGCCTGTCCCACAGCCCGGTAAGCCCGGGGAGAGTGCACGGCTTCAGCCAGCCAGCCGTAACTGCGACGAGCACCGTACTCTATTTTTGCGGTTTCTTTCAAAACACGCTGAATAAACGGCGGATAATCCCGATAATCTATGGGACAGGTAAATTCCACTTTTTCGCCGCGAAAATAAGCTTGCAACTGCCCTGCCAGCAATTGCACCCACAGCGGATCATCAGCCGCCACTTGCCCGTATGGCGGCAAATCTTTTGTGGGCAAATCCAGGGCATACAGTCCCTTTTCATTATATGCCAGCGTTACCGGGCCCAGCTTTGTGACAACGGTCCGCCAGATTAAGTCCTCCATTTATACATCTCCCATATCCAAAAACAAATACATTTTAAATATAGTACATGTAACCTTCCCCGGTCAATTTGCGCTGTTCTTCAACAATTTGCTGTAGGGTAATATCATCTAAAATAGCATTGACTTCATCGCGAATCCGGCCCCAAATGCTGCGCATCACACATTCGGAAGAGCGGCTGCACTGACCCCTGCTCTCATCAACAACGCAATCAGTAGGCGCAACCGGCCCCTCCAACACACGGATAATATCACCCAGGGTAATATCTTCCGGCGAACGGGCCAGGCGGTAGCCACCCTGTGCACCACGAACACTACTGATTAAACCGGCTTTTTTCAAGCTGGCAAACAGATGCTCCAGATATTTTTCGGAGATACCTTCGCGTTGCGCTATGCTTTTAAGGGCGATGGCTCCTTCTCCTTCGTGCATGGCCAAATCAAACATGGCTCTTACTCCGTATCGCCCTTTAGTCGACAGCTTCATAATTTTCACCACCTTGTACACTTATTGGGAATCAACTATAACGGACGCATAGTACGCCTGCGGGCGGAAAAAGTGGCAACTTCATTAATTCCCAGTTTGTGTAGGAACAATTTTGCCCACTGCAGGCCACTTGCCACCTCCTGTGGCCGGTGGGCATCAGAACCTAATGTAAGGGGTATCTTCATTTCCTTACATTTAGATAAAAAGAAAACACCGGGGTAAACCTCTTTAACCGGAGCCCGCCAGCCGGATGTATTTACTTCTACGCAGATATCAGCCTTTTTCAAAACACGACAAGTTTCGTCCACTAAAAAGGACCAGTCGCGGCGCGGAAAGTAGGAAAACTTTTTGATCACATCCAAATGTCCCACAATATCAAACAGGCCACTGGTGGCTAGCTGTTGGATTAAAGTGAAATATTGCACATATAGTTCGTCAATATCTACCTGGTCGTATCTTTTTTGGTGAGCCGGATGGGTAAAATCCCAATCAGCCAAAAAATGTACCGAGCCAATAATGTAATCAAAATCATAGGCTGAAAGTACTTGTTTAGTCAGGCTTTCTTTTCCCGGCAGATAATCAACTTCCACCGCCAGTTTTACCGCTATGTCTGCTTGTTTTTGCAGCTGCTTAATCTCATGAATGTAATCATCCAATTCCGCCGCCGGCATCGATACGGGCTCCTGCGGCGTAAACCCCAAAAGCTCCAAAGGGAAATGATCGGCAAAACCGATTTCACTTAAGCCTTTCTCTACGGCTACGGCCAGATATTCGGCAGGGTTGCCTTGGGCATGGCCACAGCGTGCTGTATGCAGATGGTAGTCAATCATTATTTTCCTCCTGTTGCGTTGCCGGTTGATGCCGGCGCGCCAATTCTGCCAGGACTTCTGAAAAAGAAACTCCTTTTGCCGCCAAAAGGACTAAAAGGTGAAACAAAAGATCGCCACACTCATAGATCAATTCGTCCCGCTCCTCGTTTTTGGCCGCAATAATAACTTCACCGGCTTCTTCTCCGATCTTTTTTAAAATGCGGTCAAGTCCTCCGGCAAACAGTTTAGCCGTATAGGATCCGGCGGGCAGCTTGAGTTTACGTTCGGCAATAATACGTTCCAATTCCACTAAAAAATTAGCCGGTGGCATGTTTTCCCATGCAGCCAAAGTGCGGTAAAAACAAGTGACGGCCCCGGTATGGCAGGCATTGCCCTTTTGTTCAACCTGCAGTACCAGCGCATCGCCGTCACAATCAAAGTAAATGCGCTTGACAATTTGAAAATTGCCGGAGGTGGCGCCTTTATGCCATAATTCCTGCCGGCTGCGACTGTAAAACCAGGCTTGTCCCGTCTCCAATGTTTTTTCCAGTGCTTCTTTGTTCATATAGGCCAGCATCAACACACGCCCGTTGTATGTATCCTGGACAATGGCGGGAATGAGACCGGCCCGGTCATATTTTAGCTCTGCCATCGGTGCAGTCCTCCGTTTGACCTAAAAATGGTTAGGTTTTCAATTCTCCGGCAAGATGCCCTTTTCCTGCCGTCAAATCAACTAATTCTTCTTATCCTGTAGGCTTTCTAGTTTAATTAAATCCAGTGCATCCCGCAATTGGATTCGTCCCGTATACAGCGCCTGCCCAATAATGACGCCACTGACTCCCAGGGGCTGTAAAGCCAAAAGAGCCCGCAAATCATCAAGAGCTGACACGCCGCCGGAAGCAATTACTTTTAAAGTGGTAGCAGCGGCCATTTCCCGCAGTGCCTGCAGGTTCGGACCTTTAAGCGTTCCGTCTCTTTTAATGTCCGTATAAATAATTTCTTCCACACCAAGCCTGGCCATTTGCTGTGCCAGCTCCCCAGCAAAAAGCTCTGCTTCTTGCACCCAGCCCTGGATGGCTACGCGGCCGTCCCGCGCATCAATCCCCACAATAATCCGCCCGGGATACCGGCGGCAGAGTGTTTCTACTATTTCCGGTTCCTTAACGGCAACCGTTCCCAAGATAATGCGTGACACCCCAAGCTCCAACAAGTTTTCCGCTGTTTCCACAGTGCGGATACCACCGCCTACTTGCACAGGTATCCTGACTGTGCGCACAATTTCTGCAATCACTGCCGCATTTTTCATCTTGCCGTCAAAGGCACCGTCCAAATCCACTAAATGCAAACGGGCGGCCCCTTCAGCTTCCCAGCGGCAGGCTGCCGCCACCGGGTCATCATAATAAACTGTTTCCCTGTTAAGTTCTCCATGGACAAGACGCACACATTTGCCGTCACGAATATCAACGGCAGGAATAATCTGCACAGCACTACCTCCCCCAGCTTCCCAAATATTAGATTCCATGCTTTTCAAGCTAATCCTGCTATTCCGCTAGGATTTAATTATAACAGTTTTTTATAACACTCCTTTGGTGGAAGGAATACCTGAAAGTCGTTCATCCCTGGTAACGGCTTGATCCAAAGCACGGGCCAGCGCTTTAAATAAAGCTTCAATAATATGATGTGTATTACGCCCGTCTAAAAGTTTGACATGGAGTGTGCACTGGGCACGGCTGACAAAAGCCCGGAAGAATTCTTCCACCAACTCCGTGTCAAAAGTGCCTAAACGTACGGCCGGCAAAGGCAAGTCAAAGGCCAGGAAGGGACGTCCCGACAAATCAACGGCTACAAGCACCAAAGCATCATCCATAGGCAGGATGACGGAACCATAACGTCTGATCCCTGCCTTATCACCCAAAGCCTGCCGGAAGGCTTCACCTAAAACTAAACCCACATCTTCCACTAAATGATGACCGTCAACCTCCAGGTCTCCCACTGCATTTAGTGTCAGATCAAAAAATCCGTGCCGGCAAAAAATATTTAACATATGCTCAAAAAAAGGCAGCCCGCATGACAACCGGGCTTCACCGGCCCCATCTATATTCACACTTAATTCAATCTCAGTCTCTCCTGTTTTACGGTTCAAGCTTGCCGTCCTGTTTTTCAAGAAACTCCCTCCTTAAACTAATAGCGAGGCTGTGTGCCTGCAGCCCTTCCACTTCAGCCAAACATTCAATCTTTTTTGCCTTTTGTAAAAGTAATTGCGGTGAATAGTAAAGGACACTGCTGAGTTTAAGAAAATCATCAACAGACAGCACCGAAGCAAAACGGCCTGTTCCGGCGGTGGGCAGCACATGATTTGGCCCCGCCCAGTAATCACCCACCGGTTCAGGAGTATAAGCACCCAAAAAAATTGCCCCGGCATGCTGCACTTTCCCCAATAACGCCCAGGGATCCGCCACCTGTAATTCCAAATGTTCCGGTGCCAACAGATTCACAATCTCCACCGCCTCAGCCAAAGTGTTTACTTTTATGAGGGCCCCCTGATTTTTAAGGGAAGTAGCAGCAATTTCACTGCGCTTTAAGACACTGCACTGCCGCTTTAATTCTTCCGGCAACTCGGCAGCCAGCCGGGCTGAAGTGGTAACACAATATGCGGCAGCCAGGGGATCATGTTCCGCCTGGGAGAGCAAATCAGCTGCCACAAAATCAGTCCGGGCAGTTTCATCTGCCACCACTAAAATTTCACTTGGCCCTGCAGGCATATCAATACCTACGATGCCTGCCACTTCCCTTTTGGCCAGTGTTACATATAAATTTCCCGGTCCCACAATTTTATCCACAGCCGGAATTGTTTTTGTGCCATAAGCCAGGGCAGCAATGGCCTGGGCGCCGCCGCATTTAAAAACGGCGTCTACTCCCGCCAGTTCCGCCGCTACCAGAGTATAAGGATTAACTGAACCGTCGGCATCCGGCGGAGTTACCAAGTATATTTCCTTAACACCGGCTACCCGGGCCGGAATTACCGTCATTAACACCGTGGACGGGTACGCAGCACTGCCCCCGGGAATATAAGCGCCCACCCGCTCCAAAGGAGTAACCCGTACGCCCAGCACGCTACCGTCCGGGCGGGAATCAAACCAGGATTGCCGCACTTGCTGCCGGTGAAAAGTCCGGATATTTTCTGCCGCCTCTTTCAGGGCGGTCACAACTTTTTCCTCCACTTGTTTTTTGGCGACGGCAAATTCCTCGTCACTTACCTGTAACGTCTTTAAAACAGCACCGTCAAATTTTTCTGTATACCTAAAAACAGCCGCATCCCCTTCTTGGCACACAGCAGTCAAAATTTGCCGCACTGACGCCAATGCTTCAGGATAATCGTCAAAACGTTGCCGCGTAAAACCGGTCTGAAAACTTTGACCATCATAGATTCTTATCATCACCGCACCTCTTTTGCAAAGCTTTTTCCAACTGCTGTACCAAGGTCATGACCCGTTTCGCCTTAACCTGATAACTACCGGGATTAGCCACAAGACGTGCTGTAATCCGGGCTATTACTTCTGCTTCCACCAAATTATTTTCCCGCAAAGTTTTGCCTGTGGAAACCAAATCCACAATCACATCGGCCAAATTTAAAAGCGGTGCCAATTCAATGGAACCATGCAGCTTAATTATTTCCACCTGCCGTCCCTTTTTCAGATAGTGGCGTTTGGCAATGTTAGGGTACTTGGTGGCCACATAGGTGACGGTACCACCGCGGGTAAAATCAGTTTGGCCCGCTTTATGGGCGGCTGAAAGTCTGCAAGCGCCCAGCTTAAGATCCAACAATTCATACAATTCCTTTTCCTGTTCCCAAAGAATATCTTTACCCACCACACCCAAATCAGCAACACCATACTCCACATAAGTAGGAATATCAGTAGGTTTGGCCAGGATAAACTGCAGTTTTTCCGTTTCCAGGCGAAAAATAAGCTTTCTGGTATCACTTTCAATGGGGCTGCAGTTAATACCTGCCGCCGTAAACAATTCAAGGGTCGGCGGCAGAATGCGCCCTTTTGCCAAGGCAATGGTTAACCAGTCGTTGGCTGCCAGCATTATTCTTGCCCCCCGTCTAAATCGGCATCAATAATATCTTCACCTGCGCAGTACAACAGGCGGGTAGCACCCTTTTCCGTGCCGCTTTTAAAAGCTTCTTCATAAGTTGACTCCTGTAGGTCCACAATTACTACTGCCCCCTGCCGGCGCAGAATCTGAGCCGCCGCCACGGCTTTTTCCCGCCCGCTGTCGTTGTATGCCACAAAAAGCGGCTCCAAAAGTTCAGGCAATTTTCTTTGTCGTGTTAACACCGTTAAGAGATGATCCAAACTGACGGCAAAGCCTACCGCCGGTAGTTCACAGCCAAAATTAGCCAGCAGCCTGTCATAACGCCCGCCACCACAAAGCGGATAACCCAAACCGTTGGTATATCCTTCAAAAACCATGCCGGTGTAATAGTTCATCATGCGCACCATGCTAAGATCTATGGTGACAAACTGCGTCACCATGTAATCCTCCAGCACCGACCAAATCTCACGTAAAATCTCCAGCGGCTGTGCATCTGCTCCCGGCGGCAAAAGTGCCTGCGCTTTATCCAGGATTTCAACACCGCCACGTAGCAACGGGATTTGCATAATACTCTCTTTTGCCTGCCGGCTGATTTTAAGTTTTGATACCATTTCTTTTAAGGTAACAAAATCTTTTTTATTAAAAAGCTGTTTTACTTTTTCCACATCCTGCGGCAAAAGGTCGTATGCAGTCAGTAAGATTTCTAAAAAACCCACATGACCCAGGCAGAGCGTAAACTCATCTAAACCGGTTTTTTGCAAAACTTCTGCCGCCAATGCAATTACTTCTGCATCACTGCCGGCTGTACCATCCCCCATCAGTTCAACGCCGGCCTGTGTCAATTCCCGCTGTTTTCCCTGCAGACCGGCGGCATAACGAAAGATTTCACCACTGTAACAAAGTCTTACCGGCAGCGGCCCTTCCGCAAAGTGCACCGCCACAACCCGGGCAATGGGTAAAGTAAAATCGGGCCGTAAAACTAACATCCTTCCCTGTTCATCAGGAAAACGGTAAACACTGTTTTCTAAACCGTCTTTTAAATCCGTCATAAAATTATCACTATATTCAAAAGCCGGTGTGGACACCTCTCGATATCCCCAACGGCTAAAGATTTGCTGAATCAACTCTTCCAGCTTTCTTTTTTGCCCCGCCAGATCGGGCAAAAGATCACGCACTCCTTCAGGAATTTGTATTCGTTGCAAAACCTCTGTCATGGGACCACACCTTTCTTTAACACATTAAAGTGGTAACGCATTAAAGAGTATAGCACGAGTTTTCTCCCCTGTCAATGCTTAATATCACCGGTCTCCCAATCATATTCACGGTAAACAGACTGCCCGCGCCAAACTTTTACGCGACGTGAAATGTTTGTAAACAGGCAAAGCAAACGATAGAGAACTTCAACCAGGGGATCTTTGATGGCATAATCAAAGGCCAGACTATTACCACGATAACGTTTTTCTTCTTTCAGACGCGCTTCCACGCTTGTCCCGGCAAAAGGAAGCACTTTACTTACCGGGTCCACTTTTGCCAGGTAAGCTTTTCCGGTAACGGCACGGACCTGCTGCAAAAACTGCATATTTTCCGCCAGTTCATTAAAACTTGTCCTGTCATCAAACATAATGAAGCCCATGGCCACAAAGATATCTAAATCAGCCAAAATTTTTAACGCCTTTAAATTTTCCTCCACCGTAGCATCTTTTTGAAAGCGATCCAGTACGGCTTGTGAACCAGATTCCACACCTAAAAAAACTTTGCGCAAGCCTGCCTTTTTTAAAAGCGTAAATAGTTCTTCTTCCACATCATTAACACGGCACTGGATACTAAACTGGATCTGCCAGCCCCTTGCCAAAATCCCTTCAGCTATTTCTTTGGCCCGCGCCCGCCCCCTGCCTTTACTGCCAATAAATTCAGCATCATTAAAGGCAAAATTCTTTACACCGTATTCCTTTTGCAGATATTCCATCTCCGCCAACACATCTCCGGCACTGCGCAGGCGCATTTTTGGTCCAAAACGGCTAAAAAAGGCATCGACACTACAGAAACTGCAACGGCCATAGCAGCCCCGTGAAGACAGGATGGAAGCACAACCTGTTTTCTCCAAAATTTGCGGTAAAGTATCCCGGGCCGGCCAGGGCAATTCATCCAGCTTGGCCGCACTGGGCCTGTCCGGAGACTCCCAAAGCGTAGCACCGGTGCGGCCTAAGAGCCCCGGCACTTTTTTGACATCACCGCCGGCAAAAAGAGTATGTACCAGTTCAGGCAGAGTTTCTTCACCCTCACCTTTTACGATATAATCAATTTCCGGGCATAGGGTCATTAACTCCTGTGCCGCAAAGGTGGGGTAAATACCTCCTACCACCAAGGGAACTTGCGTAAGTTCTTTAAGTTGGCGGATTTTGGCCAATACTTCTGTGGCGCTTTGTTGGAATGTGATACTGACACCAATGAGGCCGACTTGTTCCTGTTGTACTTTCTCGGCAATTTGCCCGGCATCGCTGCCCATTAGCAACATATCCCAAATAATTGTGTTTATTCCTGACTGTCGCAGGCAGGCTGCCAGGTACCCCAGTCCCAAATGCTCATACGGTTCAGTCAGTTGCCGCCATTTGGGGTTAATTAATAAAACACTGCGCTTATGCTTGCTGCTTGGCACTGCGTTCTTCCTCCCATAAAAGACTTTAAGTACGGCTTTTTTTTGCTTCTGCCAACTCTTTCTTCCGCTGCCGGTATATTTTTTCTCTTTCTTCGTAACGCTTTTTTTCTTCCGGCGTCTCGACAATTAGTTCCGGCACTTTTTTCGGCCTGCCGTTTTCATCAATGGCCACCATGGTAAAATATCCGGTTAAAGCCACTTTGGGCGGTGCTTCAATTTGCGGATTTTCTACTTCAACCGTGACTAAAACTTCCATGGAACTGCAGCCCACAAAAGCAAGTTCGGCAGTACAAATCAAAAGGTCGCCCACATGGACCGGCACAATAAATTCCATTTCCGTCACTCTGGCTGTAACTACGTTACTGCGAGCATGCCTTTTTGCTGCTGCCCCCGCGGCTGAATCCATAATTTTCATAATTTCGCCGCCATGGATATTTCCGGCAGAGTTCGCCATACTGATCTGCATCACTTGCGATAATGTGGTTCTGGAATCAGAGACGGTTTTTTTCATGTAAAACCTCCCTTTCTGCACAAGTCCTTCCCCTTAAGTTTTCTGCTCCAAAAGAAATTTATCCTGCATCTTTTTCAGCTGATAATAATGGTCAATAAAAACTCTGAATTCACTGTTTTTATACTCGGCAAAATCATGCAGCAATTTTTCTGTTTTCTCAAAAACATAGACCACCTGACCGCTGTTATTTAATTTTAACTCCGGCAGGGGGTTGCCTTTAAAAACCAAGTACGTACTTAACAGTAAATCCCCGCAGATAAAAGGCTCTTGCATTTAATTTCATCCTTCCGGTAAGTTAATTTTAGTTAAATTTATCTTCCTGGGCGGTTAAAACCTTTTTGTTTTTATTTAAAAAGGGCTGCACACACTTAATAAAAGTTAGTGGCAGCCCTTCCTTTTATTATTACCGTTTTTAGCCGGCGG
This sequence comes from Bacillota bacterium, assembly GCA_012523945.1. GTDB lineage: Bacteria > Bacillota > Dethiobacteria > Dethiobacterales > Dethiobacteraceae > JAAYSO01. The sequence goes on along the minus strand of JAAYSO010000031.1, from coordinate 28,810 downwards.
AAATTTCTTTATCCGTAAAGGCAAAGCTTCCGTCCGGTTGCGGTTCAGCCACAATCATTCTCTCATGGAATTTCTCCAGTGATGAGCGGTGGCCAATGGAAACTATAGTTGTATCCTTCATCCGCTCCAGCAAGATTTTATACAGTTTTTCTTCGGAAGGTTCATCCAAAGAAGCCGTGGCTTCATCGAAGAATAAGTAATCCGGTTTGTAGAGCATGGCACGGGCGATACCGACCCGCTGCTGTTCACCGCCGGAAAGGACATGGTTCCAGTGATTAACTTCATCCAGCCTGTCAACAAACTGCTCCAGATCCACATCATGCAACACTTGAATAATTTCTTCCCGGCTGTAAGTATCCGGCGGTTCAGGATAACTGACGGCTTCAGCCAGGGTACCGATGGGTAAGTACGGCTTTTGCGGCAGGACAATGACTTTTTTGTCTTTGGGAATAATTATATCACCTGCACCAAAGGGCCAAAGCCCTGATAACACCCTAAATAAAGTAGTTTTTCCGGCACCTGTTTTCCCTTTTATTAATACTTTCTCGCCATGTTTAATGGCTAAATTTTTCGCTGTAACCTGTAGCCTTCCGTCTGGCAGGTATACTTTTAAATCAGGAATGACAATTTCATCTGTATCCTGCTCCACAATTTCCACTTTAGACTCCAGTAAAATTTCTTCCGATCTCTGGGCATTTTCCAGGAAACCAACAAGACGGTTAATTACTGCCTTCCAGGCAGCCAAGGCGCCATAGAGGTTTTGGAAAAATTTAAATGTCCCTAAAACCGTGGCAAAGGCTTGCGAGATCTGCATAATGGCACCGTAACCGCCCGGAATTCCCGGAGTAGGCGCGGTGGCAAAATAAGCGGGCCCCAAAAGCAGAGAAATCAAAACACCGTCAATCTGACCGAAAATCCCCGAAACATACTGCATCTTCATATTTCTTTTTAAAATTTTAAAACGGTTGCTGATAATATTATAAAATACACTCATTAAACGGGGATGTTCCACTTTTTCGCCCCGTAAAAAAGCAATCTGCTCACTGTTTTCCCGGAAGCGCACCAAAGAAAAACGAAAGTCTGCTTCATAACGGGTTTGGTTAAAGTTCAATCTTATTAACTGTCGTCCAAACCAGTGGACCACATAAGTACCGAAAATAGCCCACAGTAAAGCAATGACAATAAAATAACCGGGGAAGGACCAATCCCTGCCGCCCAAAATCAAGGGAATTGAATTTGACAGATTCCATAAAATAACCAGGAAAGAACCAAGCATAATCACATTATTTAGCAACTGGAAAGTAAACATCCAGGTACTGCCGATAAAGGCATCAATATCTTCAGAAATCCGCTGGTCCGGGTTATCAATTCTGTTTTCCGCCAGTTGCATTCTGTAGTGACTGTGGTTCAGCATCCAGTTATTAATATAAACAGAGGTCATCCACTTTCTCCACCTGAGCAAAATCCAACCGTCAATATAACCTTTGAGCGGACCGGAAAGTATCATCACAGCCCCAACAACGGCAAAGACTTGTAATTGTTGACTCCATAAGTCTTTATTGACACTGGTAAAAGCATTGGTCCAATCGGCATACCATTGATTCATTCGCACCGCAGCAGCGATGCTAAGCAGCATGATGGCAATACTGAGTAAAAGCAGGAGCCATGATCCGAAACGATCATCACCCTTTAACCAGTAGGCAGAGCCTAATCTCCAGACATGTTTAAACATTCTGATTATTTTTTTCATATTCATACCATCCTTATATGAATTTGCTTAACAAACTATAAGATAATAACCAATCAGAGGAAGTGCCTGCCTCTTTCTTCAGCTTCTTTTTCGGCCTTATTACCGCCGATAATTACCACCAATAAGGCCGGTACAAACAGGATGATTCCCAGCACTACAATCCTGATCAAAGCCACATCTTTACCACCGGAAAAGAGAGAATAATCCACATCTTCTGCCGGTGTAGAACCGGGCCCGGCTGGAGCTGGAAAAGCAGGTGCCGCAGGTGGCGGAGGAGGAGAAGCTGCTGCAGCATCCGGCGTGGAGGCAGAGCTACCGTCGGTGGGGATGGCGGCCACACCGCCGACTGCCACCGCATTACCGGCCGGGACGGTAATACTGCCCTCTGCATCGGTAGTGCCTAAAACTTCACCTGTAGCCAAGTCAACAACTTCCTGATTGGCATACGGTACCGAACTATATGAAAATGTCATAATATCTAAAATCCAATTTGTTGCCGTAACGTTTGCTTCCCCGTCGGCAACAGAAACCGTCAGGGAAATTGCTTCCGCCGGTACTGCCGGGTTGCTGGAAACAGAGATAATGAGATTGTCACCATCTTTAACAGGAGTAACATCGGCAGTTCCCGGATTTGACGGTGAACCAAGGGGGCCGGAATTTAAAATCACAAAGGGAATCTGGGCAACACCCCACACTTTGGAAATCATAAACATATTCCACATGGGGTCAATGCCGGCGGCATAACCGCTCTCCCCTTCCGGGAAAAAAGCCGCATGGGCTGCTTTAATTGCCCCGTCAACAGTCAGCTCTGTCACTTGTACAGGTTCTGCAGCAATTTCCAACTTGCCGTCAACACTGACTGTGACATAGACGGTTGCCCCGGATGCCCAAGCGGCAGCAGGCACCATTGCCAGTAAAATAACGGCAACGGCAAGTGTTAGTGTTTTCTTCATCAGTTTCCCTCCTAAAAAGATTTGCCTGCCCACACCTTTTGGTGCAAGCAACAAAGTTTGCAAAATAGTCTGAATATTTATTTTGCAAACAGTTTGCCCCCTCTAGGTTCCGACCAGTGTTTTTATTTTAATCTTATTAAAATTATATTGAAAAATCTGCCGAAATTTGTAGATATTAATAGTTAAAATTGCTTAACACAAAGGTAAACTGTTTGCAATAAGAAAGAAGGAAAGCAATAAAAGTTAACTTAACTTTTAGGCAAAAAAAACGGAAAAATCCGGTTTGCCACTTTTCACAAGATTCTATACCGCTTAAATGCTTTTTTGCATAATAAACACAACTCTGCACAAAATAAAGCAAAGTCTGTGTGGGGTGAAGATAATGAGCGAATTTAAAGATAAAACCAGGGAAAATGATTTTGCCGCAGCTGCCGTGAAATACGGAGCCTGGCTTTTGGGACTGATTATTGTCCTTTACTTTATTGCCCGCAATGTCTTTCCCTTTATCAGAAGCCTGTTCTGAACAAAACAGTTGTAAATAAAAACAAACCGGGAAAATCCGGTTTGTTTTTATTTCTGCAGCTTTTCCAATGTCTCACCAAAATCCGGGTATGAGACGGAGACGCAAGCAAAATCATTTATCGTTACCGGAGCGGAACTGCGTAAAGCAGCAATACTTAGGGCCATGGCCATGCGGTGATCACCACGGCTGTCCGCCGTGCCCCCTGTTAAATCCTGACCGCCGTCAATCATAAAACCATCATCTGTAGGCAAGACTTTTGCCCCCAGTTTGGCAAATTCTTCGGCCACGGCTGCAATCCGGTCTGTTTCTTTGACGCGCAACTCCTGGGCATCCATTACCAGCGTCCTGCCGCGGGCAAAAAGAGCCGCCACCGCCAGCACAGGCAGTTCGTCAATTAAGCGCGGGATAAGAGCACCTCGCACTTCCACGCCCTGCAGCTCTGCAGACTGCACATTAATATCAGCCACCGGCTCACCGTTGACTAAACGCCTGTTTTCCAGTTTAAGGCGGGCACCCATTTGCTGTAATACATCAATAATGCCTGTTCGTGTCGGGTTAACTCCCACATTGCGCAGCATTAAATCTGAACCGGGTACAATACTGGCTGCTACCAGGAAAAAGGCGGCGGAAGATATATCTCCCGGAACCTCAATCTCCTGTCCTGCAAGCTTTGGCCTTCCCGTGACAGCTACAGTTGTACCTTCCTGATAAATCTCGGCACCAAAAGCTTTTAGCATTCGCTCCGTATGATCGCGACTTTGCTGCGGCTCAATGACAGTAGTTGTACCTTCAGCAAAAAGTCCGGCCAAAAGCAATGCCGATTTTAATTGAGCACTGGCAACAGGTGTGTGGTAAGTGATTGGTTTTAAGCTGCCGCCTTTTACTGCAAGGGGTAAAAGTCTGCCCCTATCTCTACCCCAGAAACACCCGCCCATTTGCTGTAAAGGTTCAGTCACTCTGCCCATGGGGCGCCGGCGCAGTGATTCATCTCCTGTCACCACGGAGAAAAACGGTTGACCGGCTAAAATCCCCAAAATTAGCCGGGCGGTAGTTCCGGAATTACCGCAGTCTAAAATATTACCTGGTTCCTGTAATTTTTCCCAGCCGGCTCCTTCGATAAGCACTGTAGAACCTTTAACGGTGACGGGCACTCCCAGTAGGCGCAGGCAATCAATTGTGGCCAAACAATCAGCCGCCGCCAAGAATCCCTGCACCCTGGTTCGGCCCTTTGCCAGTGCACCCAGCAATACACTGCGGTGGGATATTGATTTATCGCCGGGAACGGTGATTTCGCCCCGTAATGGCCCTTTAGGTATAATTTTCATTTTGGTTATTCCTCCTGCATTTCCACCCGATATCCTTCCGCTGCCAGGCATTCAGCCGCCAAACGGAGGTTGTTTAAAGTTTTAAAACCAAAACGCAGAGGTCCGCCTTCTTCCTCCCGCACTCGCAACAACTCAATTTCGGCAATATTTATACCGCTTTGACCTAACAACCCGGCTATTTCACCAATGACACCCGGATGGTCAGGCACATAGACATATAAATTATAGATTTGTGGGAGAATCCCTTTATCCCGGGCGGGGATATTCTGACGAAATTGTTTCGCCTGAGCAAAATGAGTATATAATTGCTCCCCATTGCCTTCCGCCACCAGTAAACGCAATTCCTGCAGTTTAGCAACTAATTCATCCAGCATCAGTAAAATAGGGTCGCGATTTGTCAGGCAAATATCGCGCCACATCTGCGGGCTGCCCATGGCAATCCGTGTTGTGTCCCGAAAGCCGCCGGCAGCTAAAAGTTGTAATTCCGCCGTTTCTTTCCTTCCCGCCACGGCACTGACCAGGGCAGCTGACGCCAAATGAGGCAAATGAGAAACGGCAGCCACCAGCTCATCATGTTTGGCGGGGGGAAACTCGGCCGGAATGGCTCCCAGATCCCCTACCAACTGCTTTATTCGTGCCAATGCTTCAGCTTCAGGACTTGTGATCACATAGATAGCATTTTCAAACAGATTGGCATCCAGTGCCTCTACCCCGTCTTTTTCCGAACCGGCCATGGGGTGGCCCCCCACAAAGGCAACTGTGGGGGGCAAAACTTTTTGTGCTTGGTCCATCACTGCCTTTTTGGTACTGCAAACATCAGTCACTATTGCTCCTGCAGCCAGCAAGGGGGCAATTTGCGGCAAAAGCTTAAGTGTGGCCATGACCGGGGCAGCCAAGACCACAAGATCACTTTCCCTGACGGCTTCTTCAAGACTTGAAGCCCCTTGCGTCACCGCCCCCAGGGATAAAGCCTTTTTAACGGCATCTTCCTTGCGGTCATAGCCCACAACTTCTTTAGCCAGGCGGCGTTCCAAAAGCGCCTTACCAAAAGACCCGCCTACCATCCCCACACCGATAATGGCCGCGCGGGTAAATGGCCTCTTCACCGGCTCACCCCCTGATAGATTTGCCAAAGACATTGGCAACTTTCTCTACTTGCGTGCATAGTGTTGTAAATTTTGCCACAGTTAAAGATTGTGCTCCGTCACAGAGCGCCTGTTCCGGTTGCGGGTGGACTTCCACCATTAAGCCGTCCGCACCGGCGGCTACTGCCGCACAGCACATACTGGGTACCCAGCGCCAGTTACCTGTTCCGTGACTGGGATCCACAATTACAGGCAGATGTGACAGATGTTTAACTACGGGCACTGCACTTAAATCCAAAGTGTTGCGCGTCATTGTTTCAAAAGTACGGATACCACGCTCACATAAAATTACCTGGCGGTTTCCGCCAGCCATAATATATTCGGCTGCCATGAGCCATTCTTCAATGGTGGCAGATAAACCACGTTTTAAAAGCACCGGTTTATTCAGCTTGCCCAGTTCGCGCAGGAGGTAGAAGTTCTGCATATTGCGGGCTCCCACCTGCATAATATCGGCATACTCCGCCACTAAACTAACAGAGTGCTGGTCCATCACCTCCGTCACAATGGGCATACCTGTTTGCTCCCGCACCCGGGCCAGGATTTGCAAACCTTTTTCCTCCAGCCCCTGGAAAGAATAAGGGGAAGTGCGCGGTTTAAAAGCTCCGCCCCGGAGAATCCGGGCACCGGCTGCTTTTACACCCAAGGCTGCCTCCAGCACTTGTTCCTCACTTTCCACGGCGCATGGTCCCGCCATCAACACAACCTGTTTGCCACCGATGGTACAGTTGCCGATATTAAAGACTGAATCTTCTTCCTGAAATTCCCGGCTCACCAGCTTAAAAGGTTGTGTGATGGGTAAAATTTTCTCCACAAAGGGAAGTGCTTCCAGGCCGATTTCCCGCACCAGCTTTTCATCACCAATAGCTCCGATAATAGTACGAAATTCACCCACAGACAGATGCACACCAAGTCCTACATTTTTCAACCGTTCTGCTACTTGTTCCACCTGCTCTTCTGTGGTGTCTTTTCGCATCACAATAATCATGTTGTTTTCCTCCTTCTGTTTAGTAGTTTTCCGCTTCTTAACCTACCGTACTCCCATGCTACAGACCGGAATCACCACCTTTACCTCGCTAAAATAAAAACCGTCCCTCGAAAGGGACGGAATTATCTCCGCGGTACCACCCAATTTGACTGATGTAGTCCACTTTACAGGCACGCCCAATTCGGGTTATGCCCTTACCCTTTTAACGGCGGGTTCCCGGCGCAGCCTACTAAATTTTCAGCCCGCTGCTCAAGGGGGTAATTTCAACATAGACCGGATACCGGTTCACAGCCACCACCGGCTCTCTGTAATCCCTGACTATGCCTACTATGTCCCTGTCATGGCATTTAGCAAAAGTTTTACTGATAATTTACCCTATTTGCCAAGCTGTTGTCAAGCAAAAATTACCTCTTGTATAAAGAAATAAATTAAGCTAAAACACGTTCGTCTTCACTGGGCGGTGCAGCCAAATGGAAATGATCATGTAGTGTACAAAGGGCTTCGCAAAGATCTGTTTCACGAATAAGTAAGGAAATTGTGATGTTGGAGTCGCCCGTTTGCAAGATGCGGATATTTTTCATATTCAGAGCTTTAACCACCCGCGCCATCACCCCGGGCAAATTGCGCATACCTAAACCCACCACGGAAACTTTGGCACAGCCGGTTAAAAATTTATAACTTAAACCCATTTCCCGTAAAATCTTTTCTGTCTGCGCTACATCATTTTCCAAGATGGTAAAACTTTTTCTCTCCGGGAAAATGGAGATCATGTCGATGGAAATTTTAGCTTCACCCAATCGGTCCAACATCAGTAATTCTGTTTCTGCATCATCGGCACCCATTTCGATAATCACCTGGACCAAACCGGGCCGGTGGGCAATACCTGTAATGACGCGGCTTACTTTGGGAGCATAATGTGGTTCGCCGGTAAAACTTGCTTCACTGCTAATGACGGTTCCGGCTTCACTGTCCTGCAGTCGTTTCACCACAACCTCAACATTATGCTGCATGGCTACTTCCACTGCCCGGGGATGAACAACTTTCGCTCCTTCATAAGCCAATTGGCAAACTTCATTATAAGTAAGATGGCTAATAATACGGGCATCTTCCACCAGGCGCGGATCTGCCGTCATAATACCGTCAACGTCTGTATAGATCTCTACCCTTTCGGCACCAAGACCGGCACCAAGGATCACAGCCGTAGTATCGCTGCCGCCGCGCCCCAAAGTATTTAACTCTCCTTCAGGAGTAACCCCCTGAAAACCGGCAACTACCACCACTTCATCATTGCGCAGATGAGCCAATAACCGCTCGGGCTGAAATTCAATCACCTGGGCATTACCGTAATTGCCGTCAGTAATGATGCCTGCCTGGCCGCCTGTTAGCGCCAGGGAAGGCATCCCCTGGGCGCAAAGAGTAGAAGACATGACAACGGCCGAAATGATTTCGCCACAACTCATGAGTAAATCCATATCCCGTAGAGACACATCCTGACTGCCGCCGGCTGCAACCATCAGGTCTTTTAATGTATCTGTAGCATAAGGATCACCCATGCGCCCCATGGCGGAAACCACAACCACAGGCTTATAGCCATTAGCTATTGCTTCACGTACCCGATTGACCACTTCCTTACGTGAAGCTGCGCTGGCAACAGATGTGCCGCCAAATTTTTGCACCAAAATTTTCACCACAGATCCCTCCTACAGCAATCCCCGGTCAATTAAAGCTTCGGCAATTTGTACAGTGTTGGTGGCCGCTCCTTTACGAATGTTATCGGCAACAACCCACATATTAATTCCATATGGTACAGAATCATCCTGGCGAATACGCCCCACAAAAACTTCATCACGGCCTTCCAATTGTGCCGGCATGGGATATGCCAATTCAGCAGGATCATCTATGACCACAATTCCCGGTGCCTTGCTTAATACTTCACGGGCCTGGGCTGCAGACAGCGGCCGTTCAAATTCCACATTGACAGATTCGCTGTGTCCTGTAAATACAGGTACACGCACAGTGGTAGATGTGATTTTTAGCTCGGACAAGCCCAAAATTTTACGGGTTTCTAAAATAATTTTCATTTCTTCTTTTGTATAATCATTGTCTTCAAAAACATCTATCTGCGGTACCATGTTAAAGGCCATTTGATGCTGGACTTTTGCCTTGGCATGGGGGAAACGCTCGCAGGGGAAATCATCCTTACCGTCAAGGATGGCACGGGATTGCACTTTAAGTTCATCCAGTGCTGCCTTACCGGCACCGGATACTGCCTGGTAAGAAGAAACAACTACCCGCTTTAATCCGGCGGCCTGCTGTAGTGGCTGCAAAGCAACTACCAGCTGAATAGTAGAACAGTTAGGGTTGGCAATAATGCCTTTATGTCCTGCCAGGGTTTCCGGGTTTACTTCCGGCACCACCAACGGAATCTCCGGCTCCATGCGAAAAGCACTGCTGTTATCAATCACTACCGCTCCCCGTTTTACGGCTTCCGGTGCCAGTTGTTTGCTGACGCCGCCTCCGGCACTGAAAAAGGCTATATCGACACCTGCAAATGCTTCCGGAACGGCTTCTTCCACAGTGTAAACTCCGCTTTCAGTTTCTACTTTTGTGTTGGCAGAACGGGAAGATGCCAAAAGTTTAAGCTTTGCAAAAGGAAAACGGCGTTCCTCCAACACCTGGATTAAAGTCCGGCCAACCATGCCGGTTGCTCCGACAATGGCCACATTGTACTTTTTCACTCTCTGTCTCCTCCCTAAATTTTATAATTTCAACTTCAGTTGTTTTTTAGCCCTGACGGTTTTAAGTAGTCGGGGATTAAATCATTTTTGACCAGGTCTGCATACGTTTCACGTTTTACCACCAGGTTTGCCCTGCCGTCACGCACAAAAACTACTGCCGGACGCGGGTAGCGATTATAATTATTGGCCATGGAATAATGATAAGCCCCGGTGGACAAAACAGCCAGCAGATCGCCGCGATTAAGTTGCGGCAGCTCAATATCCCAGATTAGCATATCTCCGGATTCACAAGCCCTGCCGGCAATGGATACTTTTTCCAAAGGGCTGCCATGCACCCGGTTAGCCACTACTGCTTCATACTTGGCTTCATAAAGTGCTGTCCGTAAATTATCCGTCATGCCGCCATCAACGGCAACATAGCGGCGAATACCCGGTACGTCTTTAATAGCGCCCACAGTATACAGTGTTGTGCCTGCCTCACCGACAATGGAGCGTCCCGGTTCCAACAAAAGCTTCGGCAGCGGCAAGTCATGTTCTGCCGCTCTTTCTTTAACTGACGACACAACCAGTTCCACAAATTTAGTCAGGGAGTATGGGTCATCATCCTTTAAATAACGAATACCAAAGCCGCCCCCCAAATCCAACTCCTCAACTAAAAAACCTGTTTCCTTTTTAATCTCATGGATAAAATCCACCATGGTATATGCAGCCAGCTGAAACGGCTTAAAATCAAATATTTGTGAGCCGATATGACAGTGCAGACCTTTAAACTCCAGATGCTTCATTTTTAAAATCAATTTCACTGCCGTCATGGCCTGCCCGTCCGCCAGTCCCAAACCAAATTTTGAATCCGCTTGCCCGGTCTGAATGTAATGGTGTGTATGAGCTTCAATACCGGGTTTCAGCCGGAAATAAACTTTGGCGTTTTTCTTTGCTTCCTCAGCCAAGACTTCCAGCAGTTCCAATTCAGAAATACTATCAACCACAAAACGGCCAACACCGCAGTCAAGTGCCAGCTTAATCTCTTCCGGTGTTTTATTATTGCCGTGAAAAATCAGTTTTGCCGCCGGGAAACCGGCTTGCAGTGCCGTATAGATTTCACCACCGGAAGCCACATCCAGGGCCAAACCTTCCTCTGCAATCAAACGGCACATGGCCATGGTCAAAAAAGCTTTACCTGCATATGCCACCTGGCTTTTCGGGTAAAGCCGCGCCAAAGTATCCCGGTACGCAGCGCAATTGTGGCGAATTAACGCTTCATCCATAATATACAGCGGGGTTCCAAATTCTTTAGCCAGTTCTACCGTATCACAGCCGCCAATCTCTAAATGATTATGTTCATTAATGCGCATGGTACCTGTCAGAAACATAAGGTTCCTCCTTTGTTATAACTGCCCCATAAAGACTCTGATTTGTAAAAGAAAAGGCCGACAGGTTGCTGTCAGCCATCAATCACGTACCAATTCAAACCCTTACGTGAGATAGCTCTCCACCAATGCCAAGGGACAGCATTTGGTGACAGTCCGACAGTTATTCACTGCCGGCCCAGCTCCATGCCCGGGGAAACATAGAGCTTCGGCGGTGTCCCCTTTCATACCTGCTCACAGAGTTCCCCACTCTCACAAGTACTACTCATGACTCACCGCGCCTCTACCTCACCCCAAGGTGAGGTTCTCATATTTTGCAACGATTTTATCACATGAAAGTCAATCTGTCAATGAAACGCAAATGCACCTTTACCTTTATTAATATGCCGGCAACAAGCAAAATGACATCTGCCTGCTGCCGGCTTACTTCTTTTTAGCAATTTTCATCTATCGGCCCTTCATAATCATCCGGCAAAATTTCAATTACCGTGGCATAAGTCTGCCGGCCGGCCAATTTACGATCATACCCACGCACAAAGAGATATGAAGCCAGCAGAAATACAATACCCAAAATTATATCTAGACGGGCAAAAACTCCAAGGGAGCCATCAAGGAGCTGGCCCACATAAAGCCCCAGCAACAAAGCCAAAAGAGGAATAATGTAAACCATAAAAGAAGCTTTCAGCACATGGGATGTATCACTAATGATTTTTACCTTTTGTCCCACAGCGGCGTTTGCTCTATTTAGTGCTTCCAAATGATTTTCTCCCCGTCCGGAAACAGCTATACCACAAGCGCCGCATTTTGCACATACATCATGGCGCTGTACGGCAACAATTGCCCTGTCTTCTACGATCTCCACTACAAGTCCCACTTGTTCCATTTCACCGCACCTCCTGTTTTAGTATTCTCCCACAGTCTGCTTCGTAATCATTTCAGCATGACAAGTTAAAGTCTATCCGCACATATTATTTTTACTCCCTGGATATAGATATCAAATTTAACCGCTACATTTTCACCGAGACAGATAAAATATTCTTTTCTCACCGGTATTTACCCTGCCAACAGGTAAATTTTATCATCAATTTGTTATTTTTACTTGCCAAAGTGTAAGTTATAACGCTTTGTGAAAAGAGGAACGGTTGCACGAACTGCCTTAAGTGGAATTTCATGCTAAATACAGGATTGTCTAACACTTTAAACAGTGATAATATATAAATGTGTATGTAAAATATGTAGCAAGGGAGTGTAATTGATGAAAAATTTTGCCGGGAAAATTTGCTTCATTACCGGAGGTGCATCCGGAGCCGGTCTCGGTCAGGCTAAAGTTTTTGGAAAGGCCGGCATGAAGGTAACTATTGCCGATGTCCGACAGGAAGCTCTTGACAATGCTGTGGAAGAACTGGTGGAATATGGGATCAAAAGAGAAGACATTCTTGCCATTAGAGCAGATCTGACAAACCGCGACGAATACAAAGCTGCTGCCGATAAAGTAGAAGAAGTTTTCGGCGGACCTCCGCATCTTCTCATTCAAACTGCAGGCGTTAACTCTTTCGGACCTATTGAAGCTTCTACTTTTGATGATTTCGATTGGGTCATGGGAGTCTGTCTTGACCACGTTGTCAACGGCCTGCTTATTTATGTCCCCCGCATGATCAAGGCATATGGACATAAAGAAGAATTCCACGTGGCCACCACCTCTTCCATGGGCGCTTTTATGGCCGGTCCCACCACCGGACCTTATTCCGCCGCCAAAGCTGCCGTCAACAACCTGATGTATTCATATGCTGAAGCCCTGAAACCTTACGGTGGTGGAGCCACAGTGCTTTGCCCGGGCAACATTCGCTCCAACATCGGCGAAGCCGAGAAATATCGTCCCGAACATTTGCGTAACACAGGCTACCATATCAGCGAAGGTACCATTAAAACACTTAATGCCATTCACGCCCAAGGTATCGATCCGGTAGAACTGGCCGAAATCCTTAAAGAAGGTATCGAAAACGGCCGCATCGTTGTACTGCCGTCACGTGACCCTTCCGCTTGGGCAGGACAACTACGTGCACAGCATCAAATCATTGAAGACTATACTTTAACTGCCGCAGAGCGTGAAGAAAAAGCCAAAGCACGTATGGAAGAAATGCGCAAGAGATTTGCTGCAGCCGGTGACGGTAAGGATGCTCCCCCGCCACCAATGTGGGAGATTCCTGAAGGCGGCGAACCCTTTGGCTTGGCCCGTGCTGATATTGAATGGGTTGACCCGAACAAAAAGAAAAAATAATTTATTCGCGGCACATAAAAAAAGCGAAGTTTCGTAATTGCATGAAACTTCGCTTTTTTCTTTTATTGGCGCCCCTTTTGACTCACTCTTTTTAAGTTCCTTTAACCTCGCTGTAATGACAAGCCGGATTTATTTAGTTTTTTTGGAAGCTAACCAAAAGAATGAATGCCTGTTAAAAGCCAGGCTACACCTACCCAGGTAAAGACCATGGCAACCCAGCCCACAATTACCAGCATGACTGTGCGCATTCCCCTCCAGCCGCGGGTAAAACGGGCATGTAAGTAAACGGCAAAGACAAACCAGGTAATGAGCGCCCATACCTCTTTAGGGTCCCAACCCCAGTAACGTCCCCAGGAGGTGTCAGCCCAAATTGCCCCTGTGATAATCATAATGCTTTGAAACAAAAATCCTATACCGGAGGCACGGTACATATACTCCTCCAAAATTAGCGGTTCAGGCAAATTCCGGGCAAATGCTTTATTGTGAAGCCAAGTTTTTAAAAGCCACATTATTGCCACGGCAAAAGCCAGGGTAAAACAGGCATAACCCAGCACAGACGCACTGACATGGATTTGCAGCCAGTTAGACTGCAAAACAGGTTGCAAAGGTTTATGGGCACGGCTAATGTTTATTTTCGTTATCAAATGAGGTGCCACGGTAAGGTAAGCCAGGTAAAGCACAACCAGCGGTGTTAAGAAGGCACCGACACTGTAATCCCTACCTTGCAGGCGCCATTCCAGCCATAGGTAAAAAAGGACACAAGCCCAGATAAATACATTACCAAACTCGAAATGGCCTACCAGGGGGATTCTGCCGGCATTAATGGTGCGTGTCACCAGAAATGCAGTATGCAGTAAAAAGCTAAAACGCAAAAGATAGGACGCCCAAGGCCCAAGTTTTTTCTTGCCAAATATATAAAATAAATAACCTGCCGTAGACAAAAGATAGGCCACGGCTGCTATGGTAAACAAGATATTTTCCACTGCCAACCCCAGCGGGGAGACTTCTAAATAACCGGTCATACTATTCGTCCTCTCTGCGCGTAATTTCTTTTACCACCTGTTCCAGCTCCTGCTCAAGCATTAAACGGCTGCGGTAACTCCGCCCCCCTATCAGCACAGCCGCCTGCTCCTGGTCATAAAGCGCCCAGAAGCGGCGTGGATGCAGAAAAAAGCTTAAATATAAGCCCAGTACAAACATCAAAGCACCGGTAACAAGGATGGGGCGCCCCAGATTGCGGGTAATAGTATAAACAACTGCATTTTGAAAACCTGTCAAAGTTACTTCGATTTCACCGTCAGCTGTAGAAAAAGTAACCGGATCGTTTAGATACAGATAAACATGAGACTGGGGTTTTTCCTTTTCATCATACACGATGCCTGCCAAAACCGGATTCTCCGGCAAATAATTTTTTGAATACGGCACACCTTCTTCATTAGTGGCGAAATTAGGGAAAAAAGCTAAAAAGTGAATATGAAGTCCTTTACTGTCTAAACCTAAATGATCCCTGTCCCAGACCCGGTGCATACTTGTTTCACCGGTTGAGACGTTGTGCATTATTACATCAGAAACATAACGAAAAGTTGTGTGATAAATTGTGTTGCCGGCAAAACGCAAAGGCTGGTTAATGGCAATCACGCCGTCGGCAATTTCCCTGCCGCCTTCCGTCACCGAGACATCACTATAAACACGCGGCCGTACAGTAGGATCTTCCTCGTATTCCATCCACACATCCATAATCCGGACAGCAAAATTACCGTCCGGCACGGAAATACGATCCCCCGCAATGCCGCCGCCTTGCAGTTCAAAACCGGTCAGAGCACCGTACATGGCTCCCACGAGAATAATTAACAAGCCCGTATGCGAAAGTAAGGAACCAAAAAACCCTAAAACACCTTTTTGGGCAAAAACTGTTTTGCCGTGGGTACCTGTGGTAATTTCCGTCTTTAAGCCACTGCGATGGAAAGCATCCGCCACCAGGGCTAAAACTTTTTCTGCCGGTAAGTTTTCTGCCAAAACAACTTTCTCCTTGACAGGCATCCTGGCAATGGCTTCTGCCGACTGTTCTTTTTGCGGGTATAAAGCTTGCCTTGTGAGCGGTTTAACTCTTCTGACGGTACACAGAAGCAGGTTTAAAGCAGTAAAAGCCATAATGCCAAGATACCACCAAGAACGGTATATTGACTGGATAGCCGTATTATGTTCCCGTAATGTGGCCAAGACGGAAATGACAGCAAGTAAGAGCAGTAAAATAATGCCTAATTGCATTGAACTTAAAAACTTCAGGATTTGCCTCACCGGCTTGGCGGTAAAGAGCTCCTTAAAAGACAACTCCGGCTTTTCCTTGTGCAAAAGAATCCCTCCTTCGCTTTACACTATTCTTTTCTAATTTCTTCAGGATGCTCCTCCGCCTCGTATTTAGAGGGACATTTCACCAGAATAGTTTGAGCCTCAAACTCACTGCCGTTATATTTTCCTTTCACCACCACGCTGTCGGCTTCAAAAAGATTAACCGGCTGATTGCCTTGAGCCACAACGCGCACAATCTCTCCGGCATCATCCTGCATGTGAAAAGCATATTTTTCCGCCTCCAGCCCCTCCAGCGTTCCCTCCAGGGCAAGACCTTTTACCTGCACACTGCGGCCGGATTCTTTGGCTTGGGCAAAAGTTACATAAGTACTCATGGCACTGCGGGCAGTAATAAAAATACCGAAAGCAAAAGCAACCAGTAAAGCAAAGAGAATGATTTTATCGTATCTTTTCACGCCGCTCGGCCTCCCTGACTTTTAAATCCACCCGCAAAATATATAAAAACAGGCCGATCCAGGTAACGAGCGTCACAGCCAAGACAAAATTTAAGCCTCCCACTTAAATTACCTCCTTTTTGCCTTCCAGCCTGTGGAGTAAGTTCTCCACACGGAGGCGAATATTGTACAGCCAGCCATAAAGACCGGTAAACCCGGCTAATGAGGCTAAAAAAACCACCAACATTTTTTTGTCCATGTCAAAGGTGCGTTTTTCCATGTTAATCAAATCAGGATGTAATGAATCATAAATACGCGGCACAATAAAAACTAAAAAGGGCACCGTCAAAAAAGCAAAAAGTGCATAAACCGCCGCCAGGTTTGCCCTTCTCTCCGGGTCCTCAACTGTACCGCGCAAAACAAAATAAGCAGCATAAATCATTAATAAAACGGCAATGGATGTCTGGCGCGGATCCCAGTTCCAGTACCAGCCCCAGGCGCCGCGACTCCAGATAGCACCTGTAATGGTGGCCAGCACACAAAAAACTGTACCCAGTTCGGCATTTATCTGCGCTTGACGGTCAAAACGCAAATCTTTCCGGCGCAAATAATTCAGAGAATTAACCATGGCCATCAGGTAGGCCAACACGGCAACCCAGGCGGCAGGAACATGGTAAATAATAATCCGTCCCGACTCGCCCAAACCCTGTGTGGCCGGCATATAGAGAAATGAAGCAAGAATGACGAGTGTCAACCAAATTCCCAGGATACTTTGCCAAAACACATTTTTCTCCCCTTTTACATCAGCTTATTCATTCCAGATATACTCAAATAACAGTAGCGATGCCGTCACTACCGCCCCGTTATAAAATAACAATAATAAAAGCTCTGTTGTGGGGGCCGTGCCCGGCGCCCCGGCCAGACAAATCCTGGTGGCGTTAATGGTAGCCAGCAACAAAGGCACCAGCACCGGGAAAGCCAAAATTGTCATCATGGCACTTTTCGCTTCTGTTTTCGCCACAATGGCGGCAATAATGGTACTGGCACCGGCTAAACCAAGTGCACCTAAAAATACTGTGGTCAAAAAAGGCGCCCACAGCGGCACACTCTGGTTAAGTAACACTAAAAACAACGGCACCACCAGCACGGTCAAACTGCATAAAAGCGTCACATTAAAAAAGTATTTCCCCAAAAACACCGGTTCTGGAGCTACAGCCATCTTCAGCGCCGTGATGGTTTTCTTCTCTTCCTCCTGCACAAAGGTACGGCCCAGGCCGGCCATGGCGGAAAAAAAGAGAATAATCCACAAAAGCGCCGCTGTGATATCACTGTCCGGCACAAAACCGCCCACAGAAAAACTAATGGTGATAAGTGTGGTCACGGCAAACATTAATAAAGTGCTGTAAGCGAAACGCGTGCGAAATTCAATCCGCAGCTCTTTATGCCAGATTACCAGACTCTGCCGTATCCAGGGAAAGCGTCTGATCACCATATGACACCTCCCGCGGCTCATTTGTGGCCATTATCACAATCCCTCGCCGGCGTTGCCGTTCAATTATCGAATCCACCAGCTGTACGCCGTCCTCATCCAGATTGGTTGTGGGCTCGTCCAAAACAAGTATTTTCGGCTCATGTAAGAGTGCATAAGCATATTTGAGCCGCTGTTTCATGCCGGAAGAATATGTATGCACTAAATCATGTCCGCGCCCCCTTAAACCGACAAAATCTAATAGATCGCGCGCCTTTGTCAAAGAAAAAGGGATACCGCGTACCCCTGCAAAAAATTCCAGATTCTCCACCGCCGACAGCTCCCCATACAGTTCCAGATCAGGGGCAACCAAACCCAGGTGAGTGCGTTTTTCTTGCGGCATTAAGATTTTCCCGTCCACTGTAATTTCAACCTGACCGGCGGAAGCCGGAACCAACCCGCATAAAATCCGCAAAAATGTGGTTTTACCTGCTCCGTTACGGCCCAAGAGCACAAAAACCGACTGATCGGGAATGATGAAGGACAGATTGCGAAAAAGCAGGCGGTGCCGGTAGGCTTTAGTTAAGTTGTGAACTTTAACTTGGGTCAGCATAAACTACAGTCCCTTTTCCCTGAAGAGGGATATTTTTCTATCATCAAGTATACCATTTGCCTGTGGAAAAAAAGTGAACAGATTGTGACCAAAGTTTGAACATTGTTTGTCTGCAATAAAAAAGAAATTACGGTTGCAAAAACTGTTGCAGCCACAGATTAAAAATTATCAGTGTCCAGATTTTGCGGCTATAATCAGCCCGGCCATCTAAATGATCTTTAAGCAATGTACGGACATAGGAACGGTTAAAATATGCGGCCGGAGTAACATCATTGAGTAAATCAGCAGCCTTCCTCGCCAGCGGCCCCCGCAGCCAGAGCCTGGTGGGCACGGGAAAGCCGCGCTTCGGGCGTTTTACCGCTTCAGGCGGTACTACATCGGCAAAGGCTTGACGCAGGACATACTTTGTCAGACCGTTTCTTATTTTATAACAGGTGGGGATAGTAGCTGCAAATGCAAAAACATAATGATCAAGAAAGGGGGAGCGCAATTCTAAAGCATTAGCCATACTCATTTTATCGGCTTTCACTAAAATGTCTCCCGGCAACCATGTATGCAGGTCAAGATATTGCATTTTCGTTACCTCATCATAGGCAGCAGCCTCCCGGTACAGCGGGGCGGTAACATTTGTGGGCGGCAAGAAATCTTTTTGCTTTAATAATTGACGTTTTTCCGCTTCACTAAAGATGAAAGCATTACCAAAGTAACGTTTTTCCAAAGGTGTGGCTGCACGGCGCAAGAAGTTTTTCCCAGGCAAAAATCCGGGCCAAAATTTGTGGGCGGCACGCACCAGCGGGCGCGGCAGCCAGGTAGTGGGACGCAAAGCCATGGGCTCTTTATAGATGCCGTAACCGCCGAAGATTTCATCTGCTCCTTCGCCGGAAAGAGTTACGGAAATTTTCTTTTTAGCCAACCTGGCCACATAATAAAGGGCAATACCGGCGGGATCGGCTACCGGATCATCAAAATGCCAAACCAGTTCCGGCAAGTTGCGCCAAAACTCTTCCGGATGAATTAAATACTCCTCATGATCCGTCTCCAGGAAACGAGCCGTAGCCGCCGCTTCCGACAGCTCACTATAGTTTTTTTCTTCATACCCCACGCTAAATGTCTTTACCGGCCCCTGCTCCCGCAACAAACTGACAATCACTGTTGAATCAATGCCGCCGGAAAGAAAAGCTCCCCAGGGCACACTTGCCTGTGTATGTAACTTTACCGATTCCCGCAAAACCTGTCTGGTTTTTTCCACAAATTCGGCA
The DNA here is from genome assembly GCA_012523945.1 of Bacillota bacterium. GTDB lineage: Bacteria > Bacillota > Dethiobacteria > Dethiobacterales > Dethiobacteraceae > JAAYSO01. Next base: position 9,662 of record JAAYSO010000031.1, on the reverse strand, counting down.
AATGGCCGTTTTTGCGGTGCAAAAACCGACTGCCAGTAACGTTTTAAACTTAATCTTCCCTGCTGCCAGAGAAAAATATGGGCAGGCGGTATTTTATAAACACCGGCAAACATTGTTTCCGGTTCGGGAACATACTGAAAAGTTAAATAATGGGGGATTGCTTTTTCATTAATGTTTAGACTAAAACCGGGCAGTTTAGTAAAGACTTTAGCTTCAGAAGCCAGGGCAAAAAAACCGCTGTTTTCTGTATAATAAAGCGGTTTCATACCGAAACGGTCCCGGGCGCCAACAAGCAGTTGTTTTTCCTGATCATACAGGCAAAAAGCAAACATGCCACGCAGACGCACTACACAATCCGGGCCTTCTTCTTCATAAAGATGTAATATTACTTCCGCATCGCTTTCACTGCGGAAAAAATGGCCTTTTTGCAATAACTCCGCACGTAGTTGGCGGTAATTATAGATTCTACCGTCAAAAACCAAGGCAAGTGTTTTCTTTTCGTTAAAAAAAGGCTGTTTTGCCTGTGAAGATAAATCAATTGTTTTCAAATACCTACATCCCATTCTTACCGGGCCGGAAATTAAAGAACCAAAATGATCAGGGCCCCGGTGGCACATTATGGCAGTTGTTTTCTCTAAAGCAAAATTTAAACTACCTCCTGTTTTATCCCACAGCGCCAAAAATCCGCTCATATGTAAACCTCCTTTTAAAATAGATCCCAAAAACTCTCCATTTTACTATATGTTGCAAGCAACCGATTGGGAATTGTTTTTTTGTTCCTGTATAACAGTATTACCTGGGCAGGACACTAATAGTAGACTGCAGACAAGGAGGTTTAAGATGAATAGAGACAGTTATCAATTTGCCGATTTAAAGGAAAATGAAGTGGCAAAAATCCGCGAAACGGAAGAATTTTTAAATGCACAAAATAGCAGTGGCAGTGATGAGATTATTCTTCTGGCTTACAAGCCCATTAAAGAGGATAAAATCATCCGCTGAAGATAGTGGCGAGGAAGTTGCCTGTAGGGCAACAAAGACTAAAGCTGCAGACCTAAAGCCTGCAGCTTTTAAAATGTCATAATCTGCTTACAGATCTAATTTATAATCACCCGGTTTAATGTGCCCTGTCTTCCGCAGCCATTGACTAAAAAGATATGATAAAACTCCCGGCAGCACAAAATGCAAAAGTAACATACTAAAAAGCACATTAGCCGTAAAACCCATGGCATTGGCGGTACCAATCTGTCCTACCAAACCGCTGGTACCCATCCCGGCTCCATAAGGCGTATTGGTCATTTTAAAAATTGTTGTAGCCACAGGCCCTAATAAAGCGGAAGCTAAAGTAGGCGGTACTAAAATCCAGGGGTTGCGGACAATATTAGGCACTTGCAACATAGACGTACCCAAACCCTGCGCCAAAAGCCCGTTCCAGCCGTTTTCCCGGTAACTGGCGATGGCAAAACCAATCATTTGTGCCGAACAACCTACTGTGGCGGCACCGGCAGCCAACCCGGACAGGTCCAGCATAATGGCCAAAGCCGCACTGGAAATAGGAGCGGTAAGCACCAAGCCCATGACGACGGAAACGATAATCCCCATGGGAATGGGCTGCAACTCTGTTGCATACATTATAATTTGCCCTAATTTTTTCATTAATACATCTATGCCGGGACCAATAAGTTTGGCAAGCAAAACACCAACCATAATGGTTACGGCAGGTGTAATTATGATATCAATTCTTGTTTCCTTGGAGATGGCTTTACCAAATTCAGCACCTGCCACAGCGGCTACAAAGGAACCTGCCGGTCCCCCAAAAGTTGCCCCGGCCGCCCCGGTAATGGTGCTGGCAAAAAGCACCAAAGGAGGCGCCTTTAAACCGTAGGCCACAGCCACACCAATGGCCGGTCCCATCATGCTCTTGGCAAAATTGCCGCTATCCACCAGGAAGTTTAAAAAAGCATTTTCTCCCCAAAGTTTAATAAACTGGTTTCCGGCCGTTTCCAAAATCAAACCGACGATCAGTGAAGCAAAAAGTCCAAGGGCCATAGCACCTAAAGCGTCAATAAAGTAGCGCTCCAAAGAAAAAACAATATTTTTGCGTGCTAAAAACCCTTTTTTCTCCTGTTCCATCTGAATTCCTCCGTCTCGTAAAAAATTATGGGGTAACTTTAATCGTTCCCGCTCCTTCTGCCGTTACCCGGCCAATGACGGCGGCAGCCACATTTTTAGCTTCCAGCAGCTGCAGCAGCTGTGCCGCTTTTTCTTCAGCCACTGCAATCAATAACCCACCCGATGTCTGCGGATCGCAAAGAACATCAATTTCCAACTCGCCTATGCCCTCAGTTTGCAGACCGTCAGCCACATAATCCCGATTGGCGTAAGCACCGCCGGGGATAAGGCCCATACCGGCAGCCCGTATGGCGCCGGGTAAAAGGGGCACACGCCCAAAAGATATTTCCAGTGCCACCTTACTGGCCAAGGCCAGCTCCCTGGCATGGCCCAACAAGCCAAAACCGGTAATATCAGTGGCTGCAGAAACACCCACCTGAATCATGGCGGCAGAAGCTTCTTTATTCAGGGTTGCCATGGCAGCTACCGCAGTTTTTATCTCTTCTTCTTCCGCCAAATCGGCTTTTAGAGCCGTCAGGATCAGACCGGTGCCTATAGGTTTAGTTAACAGCAATACATCGCCTACTTGGGCGTTACTGTTTGTAATCAGTTTTTCCGGATGGACAAACCCGGTCACCGATAAGCCATATTTGGGTTCTTTATCTTCCACGCTGTGTCCGCCTACCACCAAAGCCCCGGCTTCCTGAACCTTGTCAGCTCCGCCTTTAAGTATTTCCGCCAAAAAAGAAATGTCTAACGTTTTGGAAGGAAAGCAAACAATATTCATGACAAGTTTCGGTTCCGCACCCATGGCGTACACATCAGAAAGGGAATTGGCAGCGGCAATCTGGCCGAAAACAAAGGGATCGTCTACCACCGGCGTAAAGAAATCCAAAGATTGCACCACCGCCAAATCATCACGCAGCTTGTAAACTCCTGCATCAGCAAAGGAATCTACACCCACTAAAAGATTTGGATCATCTATTTGCGGTAAATGACACAAAACTTGTGTCAGCGCCCCGGGGGGCATTTTTGCCGCTCACCCGCTGCTGGTGGTCATACGCGTCAGGCGTACTTCATCCATCTATTTCACCTTCTTCACATTCATTTAAATCTAAACGCCAAAGTACTCTGTCACTGCCCATCCGCCTGGTCCACTTCAAACGATCAAAAGTTTCTAATAGTGGCAGGACAAATTTGCGTGTCGATCCCAGTTTTTCCCTAAACTCTCCGGCTGCTAAAGTTTTATGCTCCCTAAAATGGAGGCACAGCTCCTTTTTAGCCCGGTTAAAATGAGTCATATGCAAAGCAAATTGCGCATCCAGACGCACCAGTACTTTTGTATGTATTAAATAGGCAAGCAGTTCCTGTGTTTGCGCCTTTGATAAGCCGATCTTTTCCGCTGCCTCACTGACGGTGGGCGGTTTAAAACCATTTTGTAAATATAACCGTGCCAAATCATCCATTAATACTCTTTCCTTTGCCGTAGGTGCCGGTACATGTTCAGCCAAAGCTACTAAATCATCCTTGAGCTTGATTTTTTCACATTGTGCTAATTCATTAAGCAGCCAATCATATACATTGACCGGCAGCTCCTGGCCCAGGACGCTTTTCAACTCTGCCCGGGACATGCCTACAGCCAGGTGGTTTTTTTCGTGAAAGGCTGCCAGTGCCTCTAAAAGTTTTTCCTGCCATTCAGGTACGGCAAAAGCATCAAAAAGATAATCCCCGGTCTGCTTTAACTTGCCTTCTTCCTGCAAACGTCTAATAAGCTTTTTCACAGTTTCCGGAGCCATCCCCGCTTCTTTCAGCAAAACAGTCTGCGTAACGGCGCCTTCCCGGCGGATACGCTGCAGGATGGGAGCGGCCGGGTCTCCTTTTTCCAGCTCTTTTAGTCTCTCCAGAACTTCCTGATTAAACCTTTTATGTTTCGTAGGACGCGCATCTAAAACAATACCGCCCCCAATAGTGGTCACAGGGGAAAAACTGCGAAGAATAAAACGGTCGGAATTTTGTGCCACCAGCTTCCTTTCCAGGCGCAGCTGTACAAAGGCAGACTCGCCCGGTTTCAGTTCCTCCCGGTCTAAAAGCACTATGCGACCTACGGCGTGGCCCGTACCTAAGTAAACATGAACACGTGTTAAGTTTTTTACCTTCCAGGGAGAACTTTTCAGTAACTGCAGTTTGGCATCTAAAAGATATCCTGTTTCCAGTGTGCCTGGGGTAGCTAAAACACTGCCGCGGGGAATAATTTCTTTTTCCAATCCGCTTAAATTAACGGCTGCCCGCTGCCCGGCAGAAGCTGCTTCCACTTGTTTTCCGTGCACCTGAATTTGCCGCACCCTTGCGGTCTTGTCAACCGGCAAGACACTAACATTCATACCAACTTTGACCGTGCCGCTTACCACCGTGCCGGTAACAACGGTGCCAAAACCGGAGATGGTAAAAACCCTGTCCACCGGCAAACGAAACGGCGCTTTGGCATCCCGCGGTGTCAGCTGGGCGGTAGCATCATCAATGGCCTGGGCCAGTTCATTTAAACCCTGACCGGTATATGCCGACACTCTAAAGACAGGTGCCGAGGCCAAAAAAGTTCCTTGCAATGCCTCTTTAACTTCCTCTTCCACCAGTTCCAGCCAGTCCTCATCTTCAGCCAAATCAATTTTGGTTAGTACAACTATGCCACGCTCAATTTGCAACAAATCCATTATTTCTAAATGTTCTTTCGTCTGGGGCATTACCCCTTCTGTGACATCAACCACCAAAAGCACCAAATCAATGCCGCCGATGCCTGCTAACATATGATGAATAAACTTTTCATGCCCGGGAACATCAACTACACCGGCCAAACGACCGCTGGGCAGCAAAAAAGGAGCAAAACCCAGTTCAATGGAAATTCCCCGTTTTTTTTCTTCTTGCAAACGATCTGTATCTACACCGGTGAGTGCTTGAATCAGTTTTGTTTTGCCATGATCCACATGACCTGCAGTTCCCACAATTACATGAGACACTTTACCACCTCTTCCTCTTCGGCCTCAGCAATTGTCCGCGGATCCAAAAGCAGCCAATCTTCCTGTACCCGCCCCACTAAAGACGGTTCTCCTAAACGCAACTTTTCTACCCAGACTGCTAAAGGCTGATGCCGTGGACGCAGGGCCACCACATATGTGGGCAGCCGCGTCAGCGGCATGGCGCCCCCGCCCACAAAGGAAACATCTTCCCGCACCGCGATCTCCAAATTTTGTGTTTGCTCTTTTAATTTTTCTGCCAACGCCTCGGCACGGCGTTTTAACGTTGCCGGCGGCATAGTAAGCATGGCCAAAACAGGAATCTCCCGCAACGGTTCCCCCAGTAAATATACACGCAGTGTGGCTTCTAAAGCTGCTAAAGTTACTTTATCCGGACGCATTGCCCGTAGCAATTGATTCTTTTTAATCTGTTCAATAAACCGGCGTTTACCTAAAATAATGCCGGCCTGGGGTCCACCCAAAAGCTTGTCCCCGCTTAAGGTCAGCACATCCACACCGGCGGCAAGACGCTCACCTACTAAAGGTTCTTTTTCCAGGCCAAAGGCAGACAGATCCAAAAGCAAACCGCTGCCCAAGTCTTCCATCACCGGAATGTTTGCCTCATGGGCAATTTTAGTCAATTCAGCCACATCCACAGATTCTGTAAAGCCCACAACCCGGTAATTGCTGGTATGTACCTTCAAAAGCAGGGCCGTTTCTTCATCAATGGCCTGCTGATAATCACTAATTTTGGTTTTGTTGGTAGTGCCTACTTCCACCAGTTGGGCACCGCTTGCTTTCATCACTTCCGGAATGCGGAAACTTCCCCCGATTTCCACCAGTTCCCCCCGGGAGACAACAACTTTTTTTCCTGCCGCCAAGGTGTTAAGGGCCATTAAAACGGCGGCAGCATTGTTATTTACCACACATGCCGCTTCAGCTCCTGTCAGCAGTTCCAGCAGTTTTTCCACATGGGTATGCCTGGAGCCCCTCTGACCGCTTGCCAAATCAAGCTCCAAATTACAGTAACCGGCGGCTTCCTCTATGGCCATTACAGCTGCTTGAGCCAGTTGAGCCCGTCCTAAATTAGTATGTAGCACAGTACCTGTAGCATTAATGACACGCCGCAATGAAGGCCGGGATATCCCGGCAAGTTCCTGCTTTACTTGTGCCGCAATTGTTGCCGGCGAAGTATCCAATTCCTTTAATCCATCAGCATCTTCTGCCTGCAAAATACGGCGGCGCAGCTCATCAATCTTCCTTTGCACAGGTTTCACCAATAGCCGGTGGGGATAAACAGGACCCACTGCCTTTTTGACGGCAGTAACCACTGCATCCACTCCCGGCAGGGCACGTAAATAAGTTTGTCGCCAGTTTTTATCCATCTTTTTCACCTTTTAACGTTATTTGCATCTGTCTTGTCATGTCAATAATTATATAGTTTAATTCGCGTTTTTTCAATGATATGTATGGTGGCCTCCCCCCCTAACAACTCCCACCGGTTGGGAAAGAAGGTGAATCAGGGTTAATATAATCCCCTAACGGGAAGTATAAGCGGAAACTACTGCCCTTGCCCGGGACACTGGTAGCTTCCACACGCCCGCCCATGGTCTCCACCAATTCCTTGACAAGGGCAAGACCGATTCCGGAACCACCGGTAGACCGTGTACGCGAAGGGTCAACCCGGTAAAAACGTTCAAAAATATAAGGCAAATGTTCCGCTTCTATGCCAATACCGGTATCGGTTACAGCGATGATAACTTGTCCTTTTTCCTCCCGGGCGGCAATAGTTACCTGCCCGCCTTGAGGCGTGTACTTGGCGGCATTATTGACTAAATTGCTTAAAACTTGTTCCAGCAGTTTTTCATCAGCCTCAATCAAAAGATTTTTTTCCGGCAAAGAAGTTGTTAGATTTATTCCTTGTTGTTGCAGTAGCGGCAGGTAGTATTTTGCTTTTTCCGCAAGAAAAACAGTCACATCTAAAGGTGCCAGCTGTACTTCCCGACTGCTAAGATCGGCTTTGGTCAGGGACTGTAAATCGTTAACCAAGCTGCCCAGCCGTTTTGTTTCCTCCAAAACGGCTTCAATATTTTGCTGATCCAAAGGCAGTACCCCGTCTCGAAAAGCTTCCAAATAACTTTGCATGGTGGTAATGGGGGTCCTCAATTCATGGGAAATATCCCCTGTCAGCTTTTTACGCAGGGCACTTTGCTCCTCCAGTTGAGAAGCCATGCGGTTCATGGCTTTACCCAAGACAACCAGCTCATCATCACCGCTTAAGTGTACACGCGTATCAAAACGTTCCTGCCCCCATTTTTCTGCAGCCTGCGTCAACAACTGTAAACGACCAGTAAGACGGCGAGCTAAAAAACTACCCACCAGGGCTGAGGCCAGCACGGCCACAAGGCCGGTTATGATAGCACTAATCTGTACTGTCCGGCGAAAGACCAAAGCTTCCGCCGTCCAACCGTCCTGCCGGTTCAGGGGCGTTATTTCCACCGTACCGATGGGGCTCCCATTGGCATACAGAGAGTAAACATAGGTATGGTCACGGTCCTGTTGGCTTTGTCGCCAATGCCGGCCGTGCCTGCCCTGCATCATACCCGGCAAAGAATCAGCAATTAAACGCCCCTCTAAATCATAAACACAAATTTGCGCCTCTGTGGTCAGCCCCACATACATGGTGGCATAACGTATTTCCCGCCAGGAAGTACTTACACTGTAAAGTTCCGTCAGTGTATCCATAATTAATCTGTTTTGCTCTTTTTGCACGCTATCCAGGTAACGATTAAAGTTCCAGGTTAAGGCCAAATTGGTAAAGAGCGCAGAGAGAATTATACCGCCAACGGCTAAAGAAACTGTCGCCAAGGATATTTTTTTTGCCAGCCCAAACTTCATTTTTCGTCATCCTCAAATTTATAGCCCACACCGTACACTGTACGGATGAGCCGGTTTCCGCCTGCCACCGGTGTTAACTTTTGCCGTAAATTTTTGATATGACTGTCAATGGTGCGGTCATACCCGGTGGCCTGCTCCCCTAAAGCCAGATCCAAAAGTTCAGCCCTGGTAAAGACACGCCCCGGGTTTTTAGCCATGGTCACTAACAGTTTATATTCAGTGGCTGTCAGTTCTAACAGCTGGTCGCCGCTTTTTACTTCACGGCGCCGCAGATCTATCTGCAAATTTTTAAATTCCAGCACATCAGCCAATACACCCCCCGATTTACGGGCACGGCGCAAGACGGCGAGCACACGGGCCACCAGTTCACCCGGGCTGAAAGGCTTGACAACATAATCATCGGCACCAAGGCCTAACCCGCTAATGCGCTCTTCCTCCGCACCTTTGGCCGTTAGCATAATAATGGGAATATTATTACCTTCACGGCGCAAACGTTTCGTCACTTCTTCGCCCGAAATCCCGGGCAGCATTAAATCCAGTACCATGAGCGAGAACTCCCCGCTTTGTGCCAGTTCCAAAGCTTTATTGCCGTCATAGGCTGGAGTAACGGCAAAACCTTCCTTTTCCAAATAAGCACAAATAACATGCGCAATTTTTTCTTCATCATCTACAACTAAAATTTTTTCCACCTGCATCACCTCATTATCCCGCAGGTTGCGGCCTTGTAACTTGATTGTAAATTATTTTCAGGCAAAAGAAAAGCCGGCACAAATCCGGCTGTTTGTAATAGTTTAAAATTTTTCCAGTGCTCCTCTCGACTCCCACCGCTGCGCGGCATCATACTTGTAAGGACAATTACCATAAGCACCTCTTCGTCCTCTAAACCGCCCCCGACCGCCGTAGCCTAAACCCGGGCAGTAGCCATAATCTCCTTGGTTCATCCGCTCCTGATGATACTGCCAATTTTCAGTAAAACGTTCTTTTAGTTCCCCGGCAGCTTCATCTGAAATCAGACCTGCCTCCTGCTGCTTTTCCACAATTTGCAGGCGCAGCTCATGTTGCTGCCGATAAAGATTGAATAATTCATCTTTTTGTGTATCAGTTAAAGCAAAAGCCACCGGCACTGAAAGGGCACAAATTAAAACTACCACCATAGCAATAATTAAATTTTTCTTCACACACATCACACCTTTACTGGGTAATTTAGTTTTAGCATACCACAAGTTTTTGGAGAACTTATGGAAAGATTGTGGAGTTCTTGTGAAGGGTTTAAAAAAACCTTTTTGCAGTTTTCCGAATATAATACTTTAACCTCCATAATAAAACGCACCTGCAGCTTCTGTCATCTTTACAGTTACGATTAGCAGGGAAATCAAAAAGAAATGCGAATTAATGGGAAGGAGGTGTCTTAAGATGCTGGTAGTGGCCTTGAATTTTGCCGACAGCGATTTCACTACGCCCATAACCTATAAAGAATATATCCTGGAAAAATTGGCGCCCTTTACGTGTAACGAAAAGGAAAATATCCTGGTAGTTTTACCTGCCTATTCTGCGCTTTTTTTGGCTTATTGTTTTGGTGATTTGGGCGATGTGCAAAACTTTATGGAGGCCATACGGATCTTTCAGGCACTGCCCCCGTCCTGGCAT
>JAAYSO010000030.1 GCA_012523945.1 Bacillota bacterium | reverse complement strand
TCGGGCAGGACTAAAGCCCAGCCGTTCTCATGGTTAACTTTAACCCCGTCTAAAAGCTCAACATTACTGTTTTGTGTTTCCTCAATTAAACGCCTCATCACTAAACCTTTGGCGCCCCAGGGACAATCCACTTCTGTTTTATGCAGGTAAAAAGGCGGGATATCATCCACCAGTTCAGTTAAATCTATATTTTCAGCAGCCAGGAATTCCAGGATATTGGCCAGGGCGGCAATGGCATCAAAGGCAAAAACTAAAAGATTGTATTTGCCGGAATTCTTTTCCTGAGCCATGGCTTCCATCAGCGCCCGCGGTGCCGTTTTTGTGCGCAGCACTTTACCTTTATGCCTTTCCGCCAGTTTCTCAATCACTCCCGGTGCCGTGATGGGAACAACCACCGTACCTCCGGCAGCAGAACGAAAGATAACGGCAGAAGTTAGCGCCATAAACATCTCATCGGCCACCACACGGCCCTGACGGTCAAAAAGAATCAGGCTTTCCGCATTGCCGTCCATCATTACACCCAAGTCTGAACCGGTTTGCCGTACCATTTCCCCCACCTCAGCAGAGAAACTTTGCAGCGCCTTTAAGGTTAAAGGCTCACCCTCCGGCAGGGAAACACTGACTACTTCACAGTTTAATTTCTGTAAAAGCGGCACTAAAAAGCTATAGAGCCAGGGCGTGGGGTAGGCCAAAAGTACCCGGCGTTTTTTTGTGTTTAACAGGGGCAGTTCAAGCTGCTCAAGCAGACTTTCCCGGTACTTTTCCGCAAAGGCGGTAATTTTAACTGTTTCTCCCACATCCAAAGCTTTAATGCGCTTAAAGTCTTCCCGGTAAAAAGTCTGTTCTATTTTGCGCTCCCAGGCTTTTGTCAAATTATAACCGTCCGCATCAAAGAATGAAATTTGTGTATAAGTATTGTCCTCCCGGGACAGCCGGATATGGATACCACCGGCGGCAGCCAACTGCTTTACAGCCTGCCTGGTAATAGGTGTTACTGCCGTTCCTAAATCAAAAACCTTTACCCCGGCTGACAATAACCCGGCCAGGGCTGCTTCTTTTAACATCCGGGAAGCTTTCCAGTCATCACAGCTGATGACCACCTGTTTCCCTTCCCCCAGAAGCGTCCCGTAAGCCACACATAATTTGGCCACCAGTTCCGGCGTTATTTCCAGATTCACACTGCCGCTGACCCCGTCAAAACCAAAAAGGTTTTTGGCCGGTTTCGTTCCCCAGATAATACTTTCAGAAACTATGCTGGAACTTGCCACTTGCTTGCCCGGCCAGATTTTAACTCCCGGTTTGAGCTTCACATTCTCTTCAATAGTTGTATCTCTACCCACCACCGCCCCTTCAAAGACGGAAGAACCCTGCAGGACTTTTACGCCATTACATAAAATGGCTCCGCGAATTTGCGTGCGCGGCCCTAAGTACGTATTGCTCCAACAGATGCCACGTTTCACCGTGGCCCCGTCTTCCACCTGGCAGTTAGGGCCGATAACGGAAAAGTCCTCCAGCCGGGCTCCCCGGCGGATACGCGAACCGCTGCCAATGACGACTGGGGCCACAATCTTCGCACCCGGTTCAATCAGCACATCTTCGCCCACATAAATACCGGGGGCAGATTCAGCCAGTGGCAGAGCCAACTTCACTTCATTACGCAAAATCGCCAAATGTGCTTCATGATATTGCTTAAGATTACCAATATCACACCAATAGCCTTCTGCTATATAACCATAAAGAGCATAACCTTTAGCCATTAACAGTGGGAAAAGATCCTGGGAAAAATCAAATTTTTCATTTTCAGGAATAAAGTCAAGCACTTCCGGTTCCAAAATATATATCCCGGTATTAACCGTATCACTAAAGACTTCACCCCAGGCAGGTTTCTCCAAAAAACGCGTAATGCGCCCGTCACCGCCTGTAATGACCACACCATATTCCAGCGGCGTTTCCACTGAAGTTAAGACCAGAGTGGCAATGCCACCCTTTTGCCGGTGAAAATCTACTGCCTTTTGTAAATTAAAATCAGTTAAAGCATCGCCACTGATCACAATAAATGTTTCATCAAGAAAATCACCGGAGTTTTTTACGCTTCCGGCGGTTCCCAGAGGTGAATCCTCAATAAAATATTGCATTTTGACGCCAAACTGCCGCCCGTCACCAAAATAATTTTCTATTTGTTCAGGTAAATACTGTAGTGTGACGCCGATATCAGTAAAACCATAATGTTTAAGCAAAGCCACTATATGTTCCATCATCGGCCGGTTTGCAAGCGGCACCATTGGTTTGGGCAGATCACAAGTAAGCGGACGCAGACGTGATCCTTCGCCGCCGGCCATGATGATTGCTTTCATGTCTTTCCCTCCTGAATGCTGTACTTCCGTTAATGGGGGCGTGCCTGCCAAATCTGGTTCAAGTCAGACTCCATTGCTGTTGGCGGCAGGGCCCATTCACTTTGTGTAAATTCTGCAAGTACCTCTTGGTAAATGTTCCGCGTCTGTTTGGCTATTTCCTGCCAGGCATACGTTTTTTCCACCATTTGTCTTGCCCGCCGGACCAGTTGTTTGGCGTAAACCTGATCTTTTAGCAGCGTAATAATCTGGTCAGCCAAAGACTCTGCGTTGCCGGGGTAACATTTCAGACCGTTGACGCCATGCTCCACAATCTCCGCTAAACCGCCTGTATCAGAGACAACCACAGGCACATTAGCCGCCATTGCTTCCAGGGCAACAATACCAAAAGGCTCGTAAAGACTGGGGAAAACCGCCACGGCGGCAGCCTGGTACAGTGCATTGCGTGTAAGATCATCAATATAACCTGTAAAATAAAAGCTCTTTTCCAACCCTGACTTCCTTGCCTGCCAACGCAGGTTCTCCAAAGCAGGACCTTTGCCGGCAATAATAAATTTTGCCTTCGGTTCAGCAGCTAAAATTTTCGGTGCCGCTTCCAAAAGCAAATGAATTCCTTTTTCCTGTACCAAACGGCCCACAAAAAAAATAATCTTTTCCTCAGGCGCGGCATAGCGATCTCTGATCTTGCTCTCAGACCGTTTTAAGCGAAACTGCTCCGGCTCCACCCCATTGGGGATAATGGCAATTTTATCAGTGGGCAATTGAAAGATTCTTTTCAGTTCATGAAACATATACTGACTGCAGCAGATGACTTTCCAGGCTTCATAAGTGAGCCACCACTCCACATCACTAATGTAACGCTGTTCATCTGTATGCAGACCACGGTTGCGCCCGTATTCCGTGGCATGGATGGTGGCCACCAGCGGGCGTTTGACTGCATGCTTGACGGCTCTGGCCGCATAAGCCACAAGCCAGTCATGGGCATGAATCACATCATAATCATAGCCCTGCAGAAATAAAGATAGTGCTTTTTCCAACATGGCTAGGTTCATTTGCAGGATACCGGAAATAAAATCCCGGGGTGTCAAATGATATGGCCTTGTACGCCAAACCCGTACGCCCTGCACAATTTCCGTTTCCGGAGAAACGGGATTTTCATCAACTGTAATGACGTCAACTTGAGTACCGCCTGCTTGGAGTGCTACGCTCAATTCATGGACATGGCGGGCCAAACCACCTACTACCCGCGGTGGGTACTCCCAAGAAAACATTAAAACACGCAATTTTTCAAATCACCCCTGTAAAGTTTTAAGCAAATTCTGCCGGCTGCTCTCAAGCTATTATAACCAAATCAGGTTAATATATGAAAAACGCCACTTTTCCTGTTTCTGCTTCCGCTTCCGGCAGGAAACTGCCGTGCGTCAAAATCCGTCCGTCACCGGTCACCGTGACAGCCCCGTGCCGGTCGGTGCGGTACAAGCTGCAGCCGGTTTGTGCAATTTGCGTCAGTACTTCCGTGTGGGGGTGGCCGTAAAGGTTTGGACCCACAGGAATCACGGCAATCTGTGGTGCCACCGCCTCTAAAAACTGCGGCAGATATGTATTCCGGCTACCGTGATGGGGAATTTGCACAAGATCAGCCTTTAACTTCCCGCTTTGTGTGGCCAGTAAGCTTTTTAATCCCGCTTCTTCCAAATCCCCTGTCACCAGACAGGAAAAATCACGGTAAAAAACTTGCATTACCAAGGAATTATTATTAAGATCATCACCCGTGTTTTTGATATGGCCTGCAGGCGGCCACAAAACTTTTATTTTAACTTCTCCTAAAGTTAAAACACTTCCCTGTTTAACAATAAAACAAGGTATTTGTTGTTCCTGGCACAGTCTTTCCAGGGTAGCATAGCTTTCTGTTTTTTCCGCCAAACCGTTACCGGCAAAAGCAGCCACCTGAAAGTTTTCCAGCACCGGCACCATGCCCCCGTAATGGTCATCATGGGGGTGGGTTAAAATCATTAAATCTATGCTTTTAAGCCTTTGCGTGCGCAGGAAAGGCACCAGAACTGATTCTCCCGCCTGGGCTGTGCCGGCATCAATTAAGATGTGCTGATTAGACGGGGTGCGGATATAAACTGCCAACCCCTGGCCCACATCTAAAAAGGTTACCTGCAGACCGCGCTCAAGGGTGACAGGCAAACCGGAAAATAAGATTAAATTTGCCGCCAATAAAAACACCAAAATTTTCTTGCCGGTTAGGGGTTGCAAACGTGCACCTTGGATAAAGAAAAACAAAAACCCCAGATAAACAAGCCACCAGACCGGCGGCAGTGGCGGTAAAGACAGGGCAGACGCCGGCATACCGTAAAAAGCCCGGGGCACCCGGTCCAGAATTGTTAAAAGCGGCAATGCCGTCCAAAGAAGGGGTGCAGCTGCCGCTAAGCTGACCAGACCGCAAAGCATCCCTGCCAACCCCAAGATCATGACCACACCCACCAGGGGGATGCAGAAAAGATTCAGTGGCACTACAAATAATGAAAATAAGCCGAAATGATTTATTTGCAAAGGCAGGACTGCCGCCTGGGCCGCCAAAGTTACAGCCAGAGAATTGGCCAGAGCCGGCGGCAGGCGGCTAAAATAGGTTTGCAAGCGCGGTGTAAGGAGAAGAATCCCAGCCGTGGCGGCAAAGGAAAATTGAAAAGAAAGACTGAAAAGCCACAGGGGTCGGGAAAAAAGCAGGATCATACCACTTGTGCACAACGCCTGCAAACCGTCACCGGTTCTGCCTGTCTGCCGGGCAAACATTGTTATCATCAGCATCAAAGCTGCCCGCCACACAGGGGGCTGACCGCCTGTGAGCAAAACATAAAGAAAAATTAAAAACATAGTTAAGATGTAAACAGGCCATGACCGGCTCCGGCCGCTAAACAGAGCTGTCAGGTAAAAGACAAAAGCGGCCACATAGCCCACATGCAGGCCTGAAACCGCCAAAAGATGTGCCAACCCCAACTGCCGGTAGGCAGCAATAGTTTCAGCAGCCACTAAATCCCGCTGTCCCAGCACCATTCCTGCAAGCAAACCGGCTTCCGCTGCCGGCAAATGACGGGCAAATACTGTCGTGGCCCGCCGGCGCAGCCGGGCAAGAAAAGCAACCAGGACGTTTCCCTTTTGTCCTGTCATGACAGTAACCTCCCGGGGAGAAACAGTCATGATGCCGCCCACATGGCGGGCAGCCAAGTATTGTGCGTAATCAAACCCGCCGGGATTACGCTGTCCCATAGGCTTATTAACGGTACCCTGCAGCTGCAAAGGCAACCCGTAAACAGGGTTAAAACCTGCTGGCGGCTTGTAGATCTGTACACGCACCTGTGCCCTCACCGGCAGTACTTCTTTATTTGACAGCTGCACTTCTTCCGCAAAAAACAAAAAAGAAGCTTTATCTTCCGTTACTTGTAAAACTTCCGTCACATACCCGGTAAAAACTCCCGACCGGCCAAAAACAGGTTGCAGGGGAGCATACAAACTTAAAGTGGCCTGCTGCGCACTTAACATCCCCAAAAAGCAAAAAAGAAAAAAAAGCGCCGCAGCAGCGGGCTTTTTCCCAAGGAGTAAAACACAGGCTGCAGCAAACGCTGCTAAAACCAAAACGGCCAAAAGCGGCACAGGAAGATTAAATTTAGCCGCCAGGGCTATGCCCAGGGCAAAAGCCACTGTCAGGGCCGGTAATAAAGGCAGAGCTGAAACTCTTGCCGGCACCATAGCTACGAAAGTGCCTCCTTTTAAGAATCTTTCCGGCTAATTAATTTACGTTTAAGCAAGCATACAATAATAGCTATTAAAAATAGCAGCAACAAATAAGGCAGGGCTCTGAAGATGAAAACAACAAATTCACCCAGTCCGGTTAATAAGGAATTAACGGAAAGTATGAGCCCGTTTATCCCACGCTGCCAGACACCTTTTAAACCACCGGCGCTTACCGTGGTGCTGGCGGCATAAGTTTCGGCCATGGAAACTGAAACAGTGGCAAAGTCGACACGATCCCGGAGATAGCGAAATTCCGCCGTGTGTGCTTCCAAATCTCCACGTACACGGGAAAGTTCCTGTTCTACACGTAAAATATCTTCCACCGTTTCAGCCTGAGCCAAAATTTCCAGGAGCCGCTCTTCCTGCCGCTGCAGGTTGCGAATCCTGGCTTCCAAATCTACATACTGCAGCGTCACATCATCGCTGTCCAGCGTATCTCTTTTCACATTTCCCAAAAGCCGGATTTC
Source organism: Bacillota bacterium (assembly GCA_012523945.1). Classification (GTDB taxonomy): domain Bacteria; phylum Bacillota; class Dethiobacteria; order Dethiobacterales; family Dethiobacteraceae; genus JAAYSO01. The sequence goes on along the minus strand of JAAYSO010000030.1, from coordinate 506 downwards.
TGCCAAAACTTCGTTAAGTCGTGCCGCCGGAATACGCAGCTTAAATTCAGCCGTACGTCTTTTCTCTGTTCCGTAAAGATAGGAACTTGCCACAAAGCCTCCGGCCTGCCGGGTAATACGGGTAACTTCAGCAGTAGCCTGTTCCAGGTCTTCAGTTTCCAAGTCCAGACCGGCGGTATAAATCAGTCTTTGTTCCGTTCCCGCCAAACCGTCAGATCTATTCTCATCATAAATAGGTTCCGCAGGGGACACCACACCGCTTTGAGGGGTGTCATAATCATATCCCCCTTCCCCCATGCCCTGTTCCGGCATGACAGTATTCTTTGCGGCACCGCAACCGGCCAGAAGCAAAACCAGCAACAATACAAACCATAATCTTTTTTTCATCATTTACTCCCCACTTTTTTCCCTTTAGACGTACAGCCGGCAAAAAAGTTCCTCTTTTACCTGGGAATGGCTTCCTTTGCCAGCCGGTCGCAGCGGTTATTAAGGTCATCGTCAGCATG
>JAAYSO010000029.1 GCA_012523945.1 Bacillota bacterium | reverse complement strand
TACATATTGATCTTTTGCCTTTTTTAAGGCAGTCAAAATTTTTGCTTTCATGCCCGTCCCTCGCCGATTGATTTTACCCTCATTGTAGTGAGCGGCAATCCGTTTGTCAACTAACCATAAACGAGACACTTCGCTTTTCTTCAATGTTGCGTCTTCCATGTAGACAAATCGAGGTTGTTTTAATTTCTTATCCGAAGAAAAAAGCCCGGAAATCCCGGGCTAATTTATTATTGATTTTCTTCAAGCAGCTTTTTTAACTTTTCTGCCAGTTTAGGCAGCCCTACAGGCTGGATGCGCAAACTGCGAATGACCTTGCGAAACTGATGCAATGTCCCCATCAGGATCACATCCCCTGTAGGTTGTTTGCAGTTGACTGCCCCGGCCCAGACTGCTGCCTCACCGCCTTTAGAAAGCATTTCCTGCTTTAAAATATTGGCGGCGGTCGCCGAAATGCCGGTTATTTTTATCACCCGAAACACTGCCTTGGGTGCCATAATATTTACACTAACCGGACTGGCCCCCACGGCGGAGATTTCCTCACGTGCCCGGGCTAAATCATTTATCTCTAAAACTTTTACCTCCACAATGCTACCTCCTCTCGGAATGCAGCAGGCGCAGCGGACGCATCGCAACCATGAGGGTAGTAGTTATCACTGTATAAACAGGAATTTGTACTGCCAGTGGAACTAGACGCGTTGTCAAGACAGCTATAAAGGGAGTTCCTTGCAACCAGGCAATGCCCCAGGTAGTTAATAATGCCCCACTGATTATCTCAGTTACCAGCACAGCAAGGAAAATTTTTAGTTGCCAGGCTTTTTTATTGTCACCCAGTACACGCATTGCAAGCGGCGGCACTACCCCGCGCATTATTGCCGCTAAAAAAATCTGCGGCGCAAAGGCGGCACCAAAGGAGTTAATGAGCATGCCAAGAAAATCGGAAACCCCGCCCACTAACCCGCCAACTACAGGGCCAAAGAACAAACCGGCCAAATAGATGGGTATGGTACCGAAAGAGAGCCGAACGGTCCCCCCTAAAATCATCAGCGCAGTTACACGGGTCAAAATAATATTCATGGCAACTAAAAGTGCTGCGCCAACTAACGCTCTTGTCCGAATGCGAATACGGATACGCAAAAAAACACCTCCTTCCCCTTAGGATGGCAGAGGCGCCACACCTAAGAGAAAAGAGGTTTTCCTTGCTCTTTCAGTGCGGCAGCGGATGCGGTGGCATATCGCAGGTCGAACCTTTCGTCTACAGGCAACTTCCCATCCCATAGCACTTGACGCATACCACCTACTCTGCAATTTGCACCGGACTCACATTAGTGAGCACGGAAACAAACCTTAGATTGAAAAACCGCAATTATTTTTTTGTACAGATAGTATAGCACAGGCAGCGGTAAATCGCCAGCTTTTTAGAATAGGCCTTCTACTCTGCCTGTTTCCGTATTAACATCTACGCGCTGGAAGGCAGGCGATGCTGCAGTTCCCGGCATCAAGGTAATGGAACCGGCCACCGGTACCACAAAACCTGCACCTTTGTAGATTAAGAAATCACGTACGCGCAGTTTCCAGCCTTTGGGCACACCTTTCAGCATGGGATCGTCGGACAGGGAAAGGTGTGTTTTTACCATACAGGTGCCCAGTTTGGAGATTTCAGGATCTTTCTCCAGGCGCTCCAGTTTCTCCATAGCATCCGGTGTATACTCAACACCATCTGCACCGTAAACTTCGGTGGCAATTAGGTGAACCCGCTCGCGCAGCGGTGTATCCAGATCATAGAGATATTTAAAGTCGTTAGGTTCATTACAGGCATCAATAACGGCATCGGCAAATTCTAAAGCACCTTCGCCGCCGTACTGCCAGTGTTTGGAAACGGCAACGCGTGCTCCTGCCTCCTCGGCCAAACGACGAACCAGGTTAATTTCATTGTCGGTGTCGGTGTAGAAGTGGTTAATGCAGACAACAGGGTTGATACCTGCCTTTTTCACTGTATTAATATGGTGAATCAGGTTTTCACAACCCTTTTCTACCCACTCTAAATGTTCCTCAGTGTAAGCCGGATCTAAAGGTTTGCCTGGCATGGGCAGCGGTGCACCACCGTGTGCTTTCAGGGCACGGATAGTGGCAACGACAACTGCAGCATGCGGTTTCAAGCCGGACATACGACACTTGAGGTTCCAGAATTTCTCAAAACCGATATCGGCGGCAAAGCCTGATTCGGTAACTACATAATCACCAAGCTTTAAGGCAACACGGTCGGCAATAATTGAAGATTGACCAATAGCAATGTTGGCAAAGGGACCGGCATGAACAAAAACAGGTTGTCCTTCAATGGTCTGCAACAAGTTGGGATTTAAGGCGTCTACCATCCAGGCGGTCATAGCCCCGGCAACCTGCAGATCTTCTGTGGTAACAGGATTACCGCGCTTATCATAGGCAACAACAATTCTACCCATGCGTTCACGTAAATCCTTTAAGTCTTTGGCTACTGCCAAAATTGCCATTACTTCGGAAGAAACAGCAATGGCAAAGCCGGACTGCATCATAAATCCGTCACGTCTGCCACCCAAGCCAATGATAATGTTACGCAGTGCCTGGGCACAAAAGTCAATAATCCATTTCATTTCCACATTGCGGGGGTCAATGTTTAAGCGCTTAAGCCCGCGTCTTTCCAGGAAAGCGTCTGTGGAGTTGAACTCGTGTTGCAAACGAGATGTCAGGGCAACCATAGCCAGGTTGTGCGCATTCATAATGGCGTTAATATCCCCGGTTAAGCCAAGTGAAAAAGGAGTCAGGGGGATACACTGCGACAAACCGCCACCGGCTGCTGAACCTTTAACGTTCATGGTCGGTCCACCGGAAGGCTGCCGGATGGTGGCAATGGCGTTTTTGCCGCGTTTTCCTAAACCTTGCACCAAACCGATGGTGGAAGTTGATTTACCTTCTCCCAAGGGAGTCGGAGTGATGGCGGTAACATCTATGTATTTGCCATCAGGACGGTCCTTTAATCGCTCAAGTACTTTAGCAAAATCTACTTTCGCAACATAGTGGCCGTAGGGCAGCAGTTCTTCCTGCTCCAAACCCATTTCTTTACCAAGCTCATAAACTGTCTTCATGTTTTTCTCGGCCGCTTCTGCTATTTCCCAGTCAGCATGTTTTGTGGGGTCTAAAACCATTTTTCATCCCTCCTACGTATGCTATTAGCATTGCTAATACCCATCTACTAGGTTTCTACATGAAGCTTGTAATTCCTGCCTGTTTAGTTGGAGTTTTTTATCTTTTTCCAACTGTAGCCAGGCGAAACCGGCGCAAATCTTTTTCTTTGTTATTATCAGCTTAAAGCAGGAAAGTATACAAAAAAGCCGCTTAAGGTAGTCACCTAAAAGCGGCGTAAAATTTGGCTAATTATTTTCAGGAGGTAATTTTTTTTCATTTACAAAAACCTCCACAGCATCCCTTTTAAAAAATATTTCCTGCCCCTTGACTCCTCCGTTTTGTAGAGATTCATCTGCTTCTTTTTCACCGTCAGCCGTCAGGTTTATTTCTTTAAATGTTTTACCCTCCATTAATCCGGCTATTTCTTCAGCATTTAATGTCTCTTGCTCTAAAAGGGCATTGGCCAATAGATCCAACTTGTCACGATTGGCGGTCAGAATATCTACCGCTTTATTATAGCACTCATCAATGATGTTGCGTATCTCAAGGTCAATGGAACGGGCGATATCCTCCGAGTAATCACGGTCACGGGCCAGATCCCGCCCCAAAAATACTTGTTCCTGTTTTTTACCTAAAGTAATGGGGCCGAGACGTTCGCTCATCCCATACTCCATAATCATTTGGCGGACAATGGCAGTGGCTCGCTCTAAATCATTTTGCGCTCCTGTGGAAATTTCATTTAAAACTATTTGCTCCGCCACCCTGCCGGCCAAAAGAATAGTTACCCGTGAGAGCAATTCGGATTTTGTCATGTAGTAACGATCTTGTTCCGGCAGCATTAAAGTATAACCGCCGGCACGCCCACGGGGAATAATCGAAACTTTGTGGATTGGATCTGTGTTGGGTAATAAATATCCGACCACAGCGTGGCCTGCCTCGTGAAAAGCAACAATTTTCTTCTCAAAATCACTAATAACCCGGCTTTTCTTCTCCGGCCCGCCCATCACCCGCTCAATTGCTTCTTCCAGTTCAGCCATGCCAATTAATTTTTTATCGCGCCGTGCAGAAAGCAAGGCACCCTCATTGATAATATTTTCCAGATCAGCCCCGCTAAAACCGGGCGTGCGCCTGGCTATGACGCTTAAATCTACGCCCTGGGCAAGGGGCTTATTACGGGCATGAACTTTTAAAATATCTTCCCTGCCTTTGACATCCGGCAAATTAACGGTTACCTGGCGGTCGAAACGGCCGGGACGTAATAAAGCCGGATCTAAAATATCCGGTCGGTTGGTAGCGGCAATAACAATGATACCTTCATGGGCATCAAAACCGTCCATTTCCACTAATAGTTGGTTTAATGTCTGCTCACGTTCGTCATGGCCGCCGCCCAGTCCGGCGCCACGCTGCCGGCCGACTGCATCTATTTCATCAATAAAAACAATGCATGGTGCATTCTTTTTTGCATTATCAAATAAATCGCGCACACGGCTTGCACCGACACCGACAAACATTTCCACAAAATCTGAACCGGAAATACTAAAAAACGGCACGCCTGCCTCACCGGCTACCGCCCGGGCCAATAATGTTTTTCCTGTTCCCGGCGGACCCATCAGTAGCACCCCTTTGGGGATGCGTGCACCCAACTCAATAAATTTACGTGGCTCTTTTAAAAACCCGACAATTTCCTCCAGTTCAGCTTTTTCCTCATCAGCACCGGCAACATCATTAAAGGTAACACGCTGCCGCGAACTGTCGTGCAGGCGGGCTCTTGATTTGCCAAAATTCATGATCCGGTTGCCACCGCCCTGCGTTTGCTGCATAAAAAGAAAGAAAATCACCATTAAAATAATAAAGGGAACAACAATGGACGCAAGATTAGCCCACCATTGCGGTTCCGGCGGATTGGCACCGGTTATGATTACATCTTCGTTTTGCTCTAAGCGGGCAATTAAGGCATCATTACTGCCGACATTGAATGTTTCAAATTTAGTGCCGTCCCTCAACTTTCCGGTTAGATTTTTTTCCACAAAACGAACTGACGCAACCTGATCATTTTCAACCAATTGGATAAATTCACTGTATGTGAGTTCTTTAACTTCCTCCAAAGGTTTATTAAAAAATTGAATCATTGCTACTACAATCAGTAGAATAAGCAAGTAAAAGACTGCTTGCTTAAAAAATCTATTCAAAAGGATGCCCCCTCTCTCCTAAGGCCCGTTTTAGACTCGCTTTTCAATTTTAACATATTATTTCACCTGCAGCAAGGCAGAAACAGGGCTCTCAGCACTGCATGGACCTGCCAAAGTAGTTTTTTGTATTATCTTTATATGGTACCACACTTTTATACTACGGACAATTGGCGGAGGCAGTTAAGTCTGCAACTTTTTTCAGCTTACCGGCCGGAAAATTGGCCTTGGCACTGTAGCATTTGATAAATCTTACAAGCCTTAACATAATCTTCAGGAGTATTGATGTTAAAAAAAGTATAGCCCTTAGGATCAAAATGTTTTAGTTCAATAATATCCACTTCACACAGGCGCACCTGTGGGAAAAAGCGGTCAATACGAAAAATGCCGTCACGTAGCTGCTTTTCAATCAAAGGTAAACAATTCTTATGATAAATGGCACAGAGGGGCTGGTAAAACCTGCCCCCTTTAGGCACGACTACATCACAGTCGTCAGCATAAGTACAAAGATAGCTTAAAACCTGCGGCTGCACAAAGGGCATATCCCCGGCCAGCATAAAAGCAAAAGGGTATTGGGCAGTAAACAGCCCGGCGTGAATACCGGTTAAGGAATTTTTCTCCCGGCAAACAATAATATCCTGCACCACTTTCACCGCATAGTTTTGATAAAGTGCAGGCTCATCGGTAACTACAATACATTCGGCAAAAACTTGCTTTACCACTTCAAGCAAATGTAAAATCACTGGCTTGCCGCCCAGAGGCAAAAACATTTTATTCTGTCCCATGCGGGAACTTTTACCGCCGGCTAAAATAACAGCCGACATTTTTTCCTTGGCACTCAAAGAATAAACCTCGCTTTAAAGCTCCTTTTTGCTCTATTCAGCCAAAACACAAATATCCGGCAAGGAACGGTACTGTTCGGCAAAATCTAAACCGTACCCAACAACAAATTCATCCGGAATGGTAAAACCACAATAATCCGGGGTAATATTTACACGGCGGCGTTCAGGCTTATCCAACAAAGTCACAATTTTCACAGATGCCGGTTGGCGGGACTCCAAGTTTTCTTTCAAATATTTCAGGGTCAGCCCGCTGTCAATAATATCCTCTACGATTAAACAATGTTTATGGGCGATACTGCCCTCTAGATCTTTAAGAATCCGTACAATACCTGATGTTTTTGTGTCTGCCCCGTACGATGAAACCGCCATAAAATCAATTTCTACAGGAACAGAGATCTGGCGCATCAAATCGGCTAAAAACACCACTGCACCCTTTAATACACAAATAAGTTGCAAGTTTTTCCCGGCATAATCCTTACTGATTTGCTCACCTAATTCAGCAATTTTTGCTTGTATTTCCTCTCTACTGATTAATACCCGTTCTATTTTATCCTGCATTTTGCACCATCCTTTAGCTTCAGTTTTTTTATAGATGAATTTTCCGCAAACAAGCGCAAATGCAGCACCTGTTTGGTTTTTGGTGTTACACGGTACTCATCAGCAATATCTACCCCTGCCACCCAGAGAATTTGCCCCTTATTGACCACAATGGGGATCTGATCTCTTTTTCGCAACGGAATTTTTTTGTCAATGAAAATATCTTTTAATTTGCGCGTGCCGGGTCGTCTAAAAAGTCTAACACGGTCTCCCGCCTGACGGGTGCGCACAATAACCGGCCCTTTAATTTCGTCCGCGGCCAAATATGCCTCCATAGGACTAGAGGTAAAATCTTGCGCCAATTTATTAGGAATAATTTTTGCTTCCATCCATTGTTCACACCAAGGCAGGTATGTCTTACCCGGAAGTTGCAATAAAACCTTCCGCATTTCAGTTTGTCCGGTTTGGCGGCTATCACGTTCAATGTAGAGTTTATCATATTCCCGCCGGGCTATAATCCTGTCCACCACGGGAGTCCAAGCAGAAGGCAAACTGCTTTGGGCCACCAACAATACTTCTTTTACATGATTATACTCTACCCGTTGGGCACCTGCAGCCCATAAAGCCCGGCGGATAAGGCGCCCTTGCATGGCCGGCGGCTGTTCCCTTAATTTGGGCAGGGACAGGCACACCCTTTTCCCCGTACTTTCCAGCAATACAGACGCATAAGCCTGTTCAGTAAGTTCCGTCAACAGGGCGCTGTCTGCAGCCAGGATTTCCGCCGTCCGCGCCATCGTCCGGCGAATTGACGGTCCAAATTCTTGCTCCAAAAAAGGAAGCAGCTGCAAACGTATGCGGTTGCGCAAATAAATAGGCTGCAGATTTGTCAGATCCTGCGCCGTCTGCAAGCCTTTTTGCCGGCAATAGTATTCAATTTCACGGCGACTGACTCTGTACAAAGGGCGGATAATTTCTATACCCGAGGATAAAGCGCGCCGCACAGGTATTCCTTTTAAGCCGTCGAGCCCGCTGCCGGCAAGCAGGCGCAAAAGAAGGGTTTCAATGCAATCATCCTGGTGGTGTCCTGTGGCAATACAGTGGGCACCCACCCTCCGGACCACATGCTGTAGGGCCCGGTAACGGCCGTGACGGGCGGCGGCTTCCAGGGAAAGTTTAAGCCGTGCTTGGATTGCAGTCACATTAATTTTACACACAGTTACAGGTAAACCAAGCCTGGCAGCATGTTTTTTGACAAGTACTGCTTCCGCTGCGGCTTGAGGGCGCAATTGATGATTAACATGCACAACATGCAGCCTTACATCCAGCTGCGATGACAGTTCATGCAATAAATACAGTAAAGCCATGGAGTCCGGTCCACCGGAAACAGCCACAACAATTTTCTGCCCCGGTTGTACCAAGCTATATTCTCTGATGGTCTGCAGCACTTTTTCTTTCATTTATAATCACCCTGGTTTGTGTGCAGCTGTAATGTACAAACTATACCATATTTTATCCGTAAGTGTCCATCTTTTGCAAGCAGCTCCATGTTCACAACAAAAAAGACGCTTCGGTCCTGACCACCCCGCAAGCTTAAAGGGGGAACCCCTTAAAACCACCATCGGTTAGGCAGGAAAGTAAATTAAGGTTGATGTAATTTCCTGCCATCCGAAAATAAAAGGAAGCAAGATTGTACTTTTGCTTCCTTATGACTCATTTGATTTTTTTATTTTCCCAAAACGCAGGGTGAAACCAGAGAACATAACCGACATTACAGAGGGAAATTAGCCACGCAAGTTAAGCCGTCATATAATCTCTGATTTTATGTTTCAGGCGCTTGGCACGGCAAACAAGAACGGTCAAATCATCCCGTAAATTTGTACTTCCATACAGACGGCATGCTTCAGTTAAAATTTCATCGGCTAACACTTGCGGATGTGTATAAGACTGACGTGCCAAGTATTGTCTCAGCCAGTCCGGTCGTTGTGGTGCAACTTCAAAAATACCGTCTGTCACCATAACAATAATGCTGTCATCCTCCAGGGGGATACTGACTGACTTCAGTTCCACTTCCTGCAGTATTCCTACCGGCGGTGAAGAACTTTCCACTTCCTTGACCCGGTTTTTTGTGCGCAGATAGCTTGGTGCCGCCCCTGTTTTGAGAAATTGCGCCTCTCCTGTTTCTGTATCAACCAACAAAATATCCAGTGTGGCAAAAGTTTCTTCAGGAGAGCGCAACTGTAAGATAGTATTTACTGTCCTCACCACCGCGTCTTTGCGAAAACCTGCCAACAGCAGTTGCTCAACCAACTGTACAGCAGTTTGGCTTTCTTGCTGGGCTCGGCTGCCGTTACCCATACCGTCACTGAGAATCAAAACCTGCCTTCCGTCCCGCAATTCCAGATAACTATAGTAGTCGCCGCAAATATCCTGATTCCCTTTTGCCAGTTGTGCGATACCCAGCTCCACATGAAAGAATTGGTTTTTGATTTTGTACTCTGTTTCTATCCCCGCACGCACATCTTGAGCTAAATCAACCATAATTTCCGACAACCCCGCCAACTGTGTAGTAACAACCTGCTTACTTTGTTGCAAACGCCTGCGCCAAGCTTGTCCGCTTTTTTCCAGCTCGTAGAGGAAAGAAATTGTGGTCAGCAAAAGCTCCCTTTTCCGGCAAGTTTTTTGCAGGAAATCGGGAAGACGCATTTCATTAATCTGCTGACCGTTTTCCATGCCGGCCAGAATCCGCATAAGTGCTTTGTATGTTTTTGGCAATTCCTTTTCCCAGCAGTATTGCCGTAGAGAACATTTGCCACAAACACGTTCCCAAAGGCCGTCAATTAATATTGTGCTAATAGTCCTGTTTTCAGTTTCCTTGGCCGCAACCTGCAAAAATGCATTTGCTAACTGACGGAAAACTAAACCATAATCATGTATTTTTTCCGCAGTAATTGTTCTTACTTTTTCACTTTCATCCTCAGCCTGCCACATTAAAGCAGGAAGCCAGGCAGAAAAGCGCCGTGGCAACCTGGGCACCAGGGAAAAAATAATTGAGGCAATGATTGCGCATATTGCCTGGGGAAGCATAAAATCCCAACCGCCAAGATAGAGAAATAAAGTTGCCGTTGCCAGCAAAAAGGAACTTAATGTGGCCGGCTTGCCAAAATGTCTAAATAAACCGGCAAAAAAGCCGGCAAAAGTAAGCACACTGCCCCACAAAGAGTCTGTGTTCTGCACTCCGGCTAAAAACCCGAGTAACGCACCGGCAGCTGCGCCTAAACCTGGGCCGAAACAAAAAGCTGCCCAAAGCACAATTAGTTTGGTTACAACATCTGCAGCTAAAGCTAAACTTGACTGCTCCTGCATCATAGCCAATAACAGCAAGCCAGTAAAAACAATCCAGGAAACAATGGCCTCTATATGTTTTTCCGGGGACAAGCCAAAGGGCGCATATTGATAAACCTTGAGAAAAATTGTTGCACCCAACATGGCCAGCGCCACCTCTATTCCCCCCAGCACCACATCATAGGGATGAAGATAAGGCAGGCTCTGCGGCAATAAGCTAAAGACAGATGCTATGCCTACCGCCAGAAAAAGCGGCAGGTGCAAATGCCGTAACTGTGATCTTAACACGGCAAATACGGCCATGCCCAAGAATAAACCTAAAGCATAAAGGCTACCCCCGGCCGATTGCGCGGCCAATAAAAGCACTACCCCGTAGAAGATTGATCTGCGTGTTTGATCCCGTACAGCCACCGCCCACATAGCCAATCCGAAGGGTGCCAATTCACCCATTAAGCGAAAGCGGGCAAAAAGTATAATTGCCAGCACAGACCCCAGGGTTTCCCACGACCATAATTCACGCGGCCAGGCAAAGTCCGGCAGCCGCCATGTTTTGTGGGCAGGTTTCGTTTCGGCACGGCTTGTCCTAATATACGGTTCAACTACCATCGATCGCTGCTGCATCCCAATCCCCTCTTTTCCTACTTTCTTCAAATTATACCTGTTTCTGTGCCAGGAATTTGTCACAGTGGGGCACCTGGGACAAAAAATCTTTCGACAAAAATTAATTTTTGCTGCTAACCATGATTAGAGCGGCATAACGGCGGTCCAGAGCCACTTTTGTATGGCCAATTTCAATTACGGTATCCGGAATACTGCGCAGCAGCCGGACGGAAACACCGGGGATAATGCCGAGACTTCTCAATTTTCTAAGGATGGTGCGATCATGTGTAGCCAGTTCAACAATTTTCCCTCTTTGTCCGCTACGCATCTGTGACAAAGCAATTCTACCCACGCCATCCCCCTCCTAAAAAACCGGTTAGGCTAAGAGTAAACGCAACAAAAAACCTGCCGTAACAGCAACAAGCAAAGCACTGCCGGCAATGAGCAAAGCAAAAAACAGGCCCCGTTCCCTAATCATAATACCCAATTGTGCCAGGCAGGGCAGAAATAAAGTTAAAACAACTGCAGCAATTAAAAGCTGTCCGCCACCTACGATGCCCTGCTGGTACAAATCCCAAAGGCCGGCAGCACCATAATCCCTGCGCAAAAAGCCAAAAAGAAAAACTGTCCCCATCTGGGCCGGCAACCCTAAAAACATCATCACCGGAGCCAAAGAAGCGGAAATTTGCTGCAATAAACCTGTTTGCTGCAAAAACCACAGTAAAACGCTAATCCCAATAAAAACCGGGCAAATCTCTTTAAAGTACCATCTCATTCTGGCCCAGGTTTTTTGCATAATGGCAGAGAATGCAGGAAAACGTAAAGGCGGAAGTTCCAGAAAAAAAGGAACCTGCTGACCGGGCAAGAGAGAATTTAAGATTTTGCCACTTATGAAAAATATACCACCCACTAAAATCAGCCAGAGTAAAAGCAAGGCCGGCTCTGCACTTAAAAGGGCTAATATTAAACCTAACTGTGCTGAACAGGGTACAGCCACCGCCAACAAAAAAGTGGCAATAATCCGCTCACGTGTACTCTCCAGTGTTCTGGTGACTAAAACGGCCATGGTGCCACAGCCAAAACCTAGAGTTAAAGGAAGTACGGCACGGCCGTTTAAACCTAATGGCCGCATCCAGCCGTTGGCCCAGAAAGCAAGTCGCGGCAGATAGCCGCTGTCTTCCAGCCACGCAAAGACAAAAAAATACGTACTGACAATGGGCAAAATAACCCCTAAAGCATAGCGTAAACCCAACGTCAAAATACCGAAATCACCCACAAGCAAATCAAGAGTCACCCCGGGGGGAATTAGCTTGTGAAACCAGAAAGAAATTGCCGGCAAAACTATTTCCCCCAACAACACCCCCTCCAGCAGATCTACCAGATAGCCGGCACCAAAGCGCCCCACAATTAAATATAAGCCCACATAAGCAACAACCACTACAAGCAAAAACCCGCCCAGAGGCTGCAGCATTAAATCTTCCAACCGGTTAGCTTGGCTGCGCCGGACTGAGCGAAAAACGCCTGCCAGCATTATTTCTGCCTGACGCAAACGAAACAGCATTAGCTCATGATCAAGCTGTTTTTTTACTTGTGCCAGACAGGCAGCCAGGCACTCCTGGGCCTTTTTGTTTTCTTTTTGGTGAACAAGTTTTATTATTTCCTGATCTTCTTCTAAATAGAGCCGGGCAATCATTTGCCTGGAAAAGGGATATTGTGCTTGCAGGCAAGAGGTTGCTTTTGCCACCTGCGGGTGCTCACGAAGGAAAAGCTTTTGCCGGGTCTTTTGGGCTGCTAAAAGTTTAAAGATTTCCCGCTTTAAGGCAGTGAGGCCACAGCCATGTGTAAAAGCAGTCGCCACAACCGGAACTCCCACCCGCTCTGCAAGACGGGTTAAATCAATTTTTACCCCTGCCTTTTCCGCCTCATCCATCATATTTAAAACCAGAATCACCTGAAAACCGGCACTGATTAATTCTAATGTCAGTGGTAACATGCGCGGTAAATTTTTGGCATCTACTACATGCACCACTAAATCGGGAACAAGTTCCCACAGTAAGCGACGCGTCACCGCTTCCTCCTCTGTAATGGGAGAAAAACTGTACATCCCCGGAGTATCGTAGACAATAAAGCTGCGCCCGCCCAGATTCGCCTGCCCCTTGGTTATTTCCACAGTAGTCCCCGGATAGTTGGCAACAGTTACATAATTACCGGTAAGCCGGTAGAAAAGTACACTTTTGCCCACATTGGGGTTACCAATAAGTACTATAGACTGCATGGCCAACCTCCTTTCACTCTTATATATGCAAAAGAAAGAGCCGTCTTGCAAAAAACTTTCGCATAGACGGCCCCTAAGCAGCACACAATAAGAAAAATAAGAAAGGAGCAAAAATATGTTTCTCGTTGCATTATTACTTGCCTTTATTGCCGGCGTCTCCATGGCTTTTCAAGGCTCCCTCAATACCGGTTTAGGCAAAATCATCGGTTTACTGGAATCGACTTTTATTGTACATCTTGTGGGCACGGGCCTTATACTCCTTTTATTATTCGCTTTACACCTGGGCAAAGGAGATTTGGGCAAAGTTACTTCCGCCCCCTGGTACTTATTTTTAGGAGGAATTATTGGTGTAATTATTTACTATGCAGTTATTGCCAGTATGACGCGCATAGGTGTGGCAAAGGCCACAACAGCTATTATTGTAGGCCAGGTGGGTACGGCTTTAATCCTGGATCATTTCGGCTGTTTTGGTCTGGAGAAAATCCCCTTTACCTGGGTTAAAGCGGTAGGTGTAATTTTACTCGCCTGCGGAGCCCGGCTTATGCTGATGAAATAGCGGCATAGAGACGACCAAGCAGCAAATCGCCTTCACTGACAGTCAGTTCCACCATACCGGTTGCTGCCAGGATTTCAGCCACGACCAGGGCACCGGCCGGCAAGATCAGTGCCCGTTTTTCATCCAGCGAAAATTGTCGCGCGCGCTCTTGGACAGGGATAAGCAGCATCTTTTCCAGAAGATGCTGTATTTTTTGTGCCGCTAAAACATAGCCGTGTACCTTTTCCGGATCATAAACTTTCAGTCCCTGTGCCATGGCAGCCAGGCTGGTCACAGTTCCGCCAACCCCCACAATCATCTCCCTTGCCGGAACCTCTTGAAGACAACGGCGTAACTGCCGGCGCATAGTTTCAATTTCCGTTGAGGTGGGCGGATCATGCTGAAAATATGTATCTGTTAAATAAAGTGCACCAATGCGCCGGCTTTTTGTTTTAATGCTATCCTGCTCCTGCCAGATTAATTCGCAGGATCCACCGCCCAAGTCAAACACTAGTGTTTGCTGTGCTCTTACTGTGGGCAAACTTTTTGTTACCCCTAAAAAACTATAATATGCTTCTCTTTCAGGGGATAGTATTTCTACCGGCACCCCGCTCACCTTGGCTAATTCTTGAGCAAAAGCTTTACCGTCGCGGGCTTCCCGCATGGCACTGGTACCAAAAATATAAACCTGATCTGCCCGGTATTGTTTAATAGTCTGCATAAAAGTACTGACTGCCTGTATAGTAGTTTTTTTGCCGGTGGCAGATAAAGTTTCCTTAAGCTGAAGCTCATGGCCTAGCCGCGTAATTAGTAATCTCCTGTATATTTCCGCCAATGTCTCCCGTTTAAGTTCTGCAATTAACAAGCGCGCAGAATTAGTACCTAAATCAACGGCTGCAAAACGCATTATTTCACTTCCTTCCCGTGGCGAAGGCAGATGAAGTTTACCTTGCTATAGAAAAAGAAAAAGTATCCGTGCCGGATACCTTCGTGCTTAAATTCGTGTTTGGCTTAGATATGCGCTCTATATGGAGACCCTCTGCCACCGCGCTTTGATTCCGTGTTGCGGCGTAGGTCTTGTAAACGTTCATCGCTATCTTTAAAAAACTTACTTAATTTATCTTCAAAGGAAAGACGCGAGTTTTTGTTGTGGGAGCCACGTCTGTTTTCCTCCAGAGCCTGTTTGATGGAAAGACCTATCTTACCGTTACTGTCAACAGAAAGAATTTTCACCTTTACTTTATCTTTTTTTTGTAAATGATCATTAATGTCTTTTACATACGTATTTGCCACTTCTGAAATGTGGACAAGACCGGTTTCTCCACTTGCAAGCTGGACAAAGGCTCCAAAATGAGTAATCCCGGTTACTACTCCCTCCACGATGGCGCCCACCACTAAAGACATACGAAAAAGATTCCCCCTTAATATTTTGTATACCACCATTATAACGGGTTTAGGTCTTTTGTCAAGAAAAACGCCGACAAAGCCGGCCTTTACCGGCTAACTTTACCAAGTCTTTATTCTTCTTGGGGTAGGTTGTCCCCTTCCTGAAAATAAAATAATAACTCCCCGGGACGTACCATTCCCAGTTCTTCCCTGGCCATTTGTTCTAAATAATCAGGGGAGTGGAGCCGTTCAATTTCATGTTTCATTGCTTCATTACCATCTTTAACTATAGCTATTTCCGCGTTAAGTTCATCTAAAGTTTTTTGCAACTGATACATGCGCCAGTATTGCCCGGCAAAAAGCACGGCAAAGTAAAGAAAAATGACAATAATCACCAGAGTCATTAATCTCTTTTTCAGCG
>JAAYSO010000028.1 GCA_012523945.1 Bacillota bacterium | reverse complement strand
GGAAAATTATTGGTAAAAAATGAGGGCGCGAAAATTTCGTACCCTCTTTTTTAGTTTCTGCAAAGAACAAGAACCAATATAGTGTCACCAGCATGTAGTCCTACAGGGATGCAGATATATTGTCGACAGATTTATTGAAATACGGAGGTTTTTTTGATATAATTCAAATATTATTGATGAGAATGATGCTCTGGGTATAATAAATGAATACTTTGTTTTAAGAACCGTGCCCATGACGAGCAGACATTGTCATCGGTCACGGACAGCTTTGTTGTGTTGTAAAGTGTAACCGGACAAGAATCTGTTATCTCATTCTCAAGATTATTTCAGCCACAAAGACCGACAGAGTATTTAATAAACCGTCATTGATGATAGACCTTTGACGGTTTTTATTTGCGGTACCTGATCAGCTGACTCCAAGTAAATGAGCCGGTTTGTTTAAAAGAAACGGGATCAAGGTAAAGCAAAAGAAATATTCTAATTTTTTAGGGCAGAGAAGGAATGGCTGTTACCGGTCCGGAGAAGGAGCTACAAGCCTGGTAACAGAAAAAATAAAAGGGGCAGTTGAAAAGTCTATGGTGCATTATCTAAAAAACTTTATTAAAATATCTCAACCGGCTCAATACATAGTAGATGAAATAAATAAAGTCAATTTACAGCGTGTTTTTTACTTGTCACTCATTTCAATTCCCATGCGCATCATTGCCATTATTAATTTTATCACTAAAACGTCAACTGGTAATGAAAATGAGCTAAAATGGCGAATGGGAATAATTACAAGTCATATTGTATTTTTAGTGATAACGGTAATCCTAGGTGGTATTTCCCATCAGTTGTCAAAGAGAAGTAAACCAAATTATCTATTCACGGCAATTCCCTTGGCCATGGTTTTTGTAGTCTTGCTGGTGGGGACGGTGATAACTTCAGTCGATCAACTGGTGACACCTAGCATCACTCCGTTTTTAATTTCCTGTGCGGCAGTGGGAGCTATTTTCTTACTTAGACCTTTTCACAGTATCCTGGTATTTTTGTTCAGTTATCTTATCTATCATTTTGCTCTTGGGTATACGCAATTAGATGCCTCAGTACTGTTATCAAATAGGATTAACGGACTGACGGCAACGTTCCTAGGGGTTTTACTTTCTTTGATTTTGTGGAGATCGAATGTCATTAACCTGCAACAAAAAGAGCGTATTGCCCGGCAGCAAATGCAGTTAGAAGCTAAAAATAAAGAGCTTCAACGGCTGGCTAATTATGATTCTTTAACCGGGCTAATTAACAGGCGATATTTTGAGGAAAAAATAGCTTATGAAATCTCGCGGATCAAAAGATATGGTCAAGAGGCATGTTTAGTCATATTTGATATTGACAACTTTAAAAGTATAAATGATAAATATGGTCATCCTGTGGGAGATGAAATTTTAAAAAAATTTGCTTCCCTTTTAAAAGCACAATTGCGAAAGACAGATATTATTGCGCGCATCGGCGGGGAAGAATTTGCAGCACTTCTGCTTAATGCAGATAAAAAGACAGGGAAGCTGGTTGCGGAAAAAATCAGAAAAAGTATAGAAGAGGAAGTTTTCTATATTGATGACCTGGGAATAAAAGTTACTGTTAGTATGGGTATAACAGTATTAAGTGATGACACTGATTCCTATGAAGAAGGTTATAAATTCGCAGATAAGGCGTTGTATAGAGCTAAAGCAAAAGGTAAAAACAGAATAGATATAGAACTAAAGGGAAATTAACTTGTCATTGGCAACAAGATATACCAGGAGGAGCAGCATGACTTCATTACAAGATTTCTTGGCAGGCAGCAAAAAAGCTATACCTATAGTGCTTGGTTATTTGCCGTTAGGTTTTGCTTACGGGGCACTGGCAAGCATTGCCGGTATTAATTTGCCGTATATTCTCATGATGTCCATTCTTGTTTTTGCCGGTAGTGGACAGTTTATTACCGTTAGCATGCTGGCAGCCGGAGCGGGTGCTTTTTCCATCATTTTGACTGTTTTTTTAGTAAATTTAAGGCACTTACTTATGAGTGCATCACTATCAACATATTTACAAAAGTTCCCCCGGAAGGTTCTACCTTTGATTTCTTTTTGGCTCACAGACGAAAGTTTTGCTTTAGCTACAGGTGAGTTACAGGAAGGCGAAAAAAACCATTTCTTCCTTTTGGGGCTTTTTGGAACAGCTTATCTTGGTTGGGTTATAGGCGGTGGACTTGGCGGCATTTTTGGCGGTTTATTTAACAGTTCCCGGGCTGCGTATACGATGGAGTATGCCCTATACGCCATGTTTATTTTTTTATTGGTCATCCAGCTTAAGCAGAAGAAATTTATTTTTGCAGCCGCCTGTGCCGGTAGTTTGTCACTGCTTTTTTACCTGTTAGTTCCGGGCAGTTGGTATATCATCATGGCCACAGTAGCCACAGCAACTTTAGGGGTGATGGTAGAAAAATGGAAAGGCTTACTCTAGTCATTTTAGGCTGTGCGGTGGTAACTTTTCTGCCGCGTTTTCTGCCTATGTACATCTTGACTCGTCTCAAAATACCTAAAATTGTGGTAGCTTGGTTGAGTTATATTCCGGTGGCTGTCCTAGCGGCATTGGTTGTACCGGGGATAATGGCGCCGGAGCATAAAATTAACTTGACTTTTACAAACGCTTATTTTATTGCCGCTTTTCCCGCCTTTTTTATTGCCTGGCGGACAAAAAATATGTTGTTAACGGTAGTAGGCGGAATGGCTGTGGTCTTTTTGCTCCAATACTTGTAATAATGCGGTTAGTCTTTTAAAAAAAAATTTAGTTATATTTTCCTGATCCTCCTTTATTGCCTCGTATAAAATTTTATCCGGGAAGAACAATAAAAAAAACAAAGGAGGATTTGTTAAGTGGCGGATCAATTTATGGTAGGCAATTTAAAAGTAACAAAACTGGTTGGCCAAGGTGAAATTGATGCTTTTGTAGCTTCGCTTCCAGCGGAAAAAAAAGCCGATGTTAAAGATGTAATTGTAGCCTTGCATGAAAAAGGATTAATTGACATTGAGGAAGTTTAAGAGATGCTTGGCAGCATCTCTTTTTTGTGCAGTGTGAGAAACAGCGGGACTAAGAAAAGATATATCTTTAAAAGAGAAGAAATTACCTGTTTTTATTGCTTTTGTAATTACAAAAGGCTAGTGATTTGATATACTGTTTTAAGAAAACAAAATGATAGGGAGTTAAGATGAAGACAGAAAGAAAACTGATTACCATTACTACCATGTTGGGAGCCTTTTGGGTACCTTTAATTGTTACCTCTGCCAATGTGGCTCTGCCGACCATCGGTAGAGAATTTAATGCTGCCCCCGCAGCCTTAAGCTGGGTTATTTCTGCCATGCTACTGACTATAGCCATGACAGTACTTCCCATTGGCAGAATTTCTGATCTTTACGGCAGAAAAAAAGTTTTGTCTATTGGCGCTCTAATTCTTTCTTTCTCTTCTCTTTTGTGCGCAACTGCCAATTCTATTGTCTTCCTGATAATTTTTCGTGCCCTTCAAGGTTTAGGCGGCGCTATGGTGACAACAACCGTTGTTTCTATTGTCACCGCTGCATTCCCTGCCGGTGAGCGCGGAAAAGCATTAGGTATTAATGTGGCTGCCACTTATGTAGGTTTATCGGCCGGCCCGTTCATTAGCGGACTGATTGTAGATAACTTCCACTGGCGCGGCATTTTTTATCTTTTTGTACCTATTGGCTTGGTGTTATTTTTCCTTACGACCAGAATAAAACAAGAGTGGAAAACGAGTGCTGAGAAAGTTGACATTGTAGGTGCTTTAATCTATGCAGTTGCTATTTTTGCCCTGGTTTGGGGTTTGTCAAATTTAAACAGCACTGCTTATGCGGGTTGGATACTGATAGGCGGCGTGCTTGTTCTTATTCTCTTTGGTCTCTTTGAATCTAGGAGCAGCTCTCCACTACTTGATGTGCGAACACTGAAAAGCAACCGGATGCTAATTTTTTCGTCTCTAACAGCTTTTATAAATTATAGTTCTACTTTTGCCATCAGTTATCTGATGAGTTTATATCTTCAGGATGTCCGCGGTATTAGCGCTCAATACGCCGGGTTTATCCTTCTGATCCAACCTATTTTCCAGGCGGTGTTTTCCCCTTTGTCCGGAGTTATCTCTGACCGTGCGGAGCCCCGCTACGTTGCTTCTTTAGGAATGACGCTTATAACAATTAGCCTGTTTTTCTTAAGTTTTTTAGGGACGAATTCACCTATACTCGCGGTCGTTATTTTATTAGGTACCATTGGCATTGGTTATGCACTTTTTAGTCCCCCCAACGCCAACTCTATTATGAGTTCGGTTGAACCAAAGCAGTACGGGGTTGCCTCAGGCATCCTTTCTACTGCCAGAACGGTGGGGCAATCGTTCAGTATGGCAATTACTACACTTATAAGCTCTTTTTACCTTGGTCAAGAAACAATTTCAGCCCAAACTGCCGATCTATTTGTACGGGGTTTTCAAAAGACCTTTTTGCTTTTTTCCATCCTCTGCCTGCTGGGCGTTTTAACTTCCTTGGCCAGAGGTAAAAGGGGCAGCATTAGACAAGATCCTATGCAGGAATAACGGAAAACTTTATAATTGGTTAATATAAAAGCTTGAAGTCTATGATAAGATGAATTACTGCTTGGAGCACACCTTCCCGGCAAGGTGTGCTAAATTTTTAGGCGGCTGTTCTGTTTCTTAATGCAAAAAAGTATCTTTACTTAAGGTTTGCGAAGTATATTTCTTATTTCGTCGGCACATCCTATTATTACCAATTATATTGAATTAGTACAGCCGGAATTTAGGTTAAAGGTGGAGAGAAGTTTGTTACAGATTGTTACAGACAGTTCCTGTGATTTGCCACAAGAATTGATTAAAAGCAATAATATCCGTGTGGTGCCTTTAAACATTATCATTGGTGATGAGGTGTTTCAGGAGGGAGTGGACATTTCCCCGGAAACATTTTATGAAAAAATGTCCCAGAGCCGTATTTTACCTAAAACTTCACAACCTGTACCGGCTGCCTTTGCCAATGCCTTCCGTGAGCTATCCAATTATGGTCAGGTTTTGTGTTTAACTCTTTCCTCCAAATTAAGCGGCACTTATCAATCAGCTCATGTGGCAAAAAAACTTTCCGGCGTTGATGCAGTTATTTTTGATACTCTTGCCGGTTCTCTGGGGCACGGCCTGCAAGTTCTTAAAGCCAGCAAGCTGGCCCAAGCGGGATGTACTGCTGCTGAAGTAGTTGCCGAACTAACCAGGTACAGGGAAAAGATGAAAATTGTGATCATACTTAAGACGTTAGAAAATGTAGTAAAAGGTGGACGCTTAAGCAGATTTAAAGGCAGTTTGGCCAATATTTTAAATTTGAGACTTTTACTGCATAATCAAGACGGCGAAGTAGTGTTGCTAGACAAAATTAGAGGCAGCAAAAAACTTTTACACCGGGCTCTACAGATGATGCAAAATTACTGCCCGGATTTACCTGAACGTGAAATTGGTATTACTCACTTTCGTAATTTAGCAGATGTGGAGACAATAATAAAAGCGTTAAATGAACAGTTTAACCCCCGCAATATCATTGTGAACAACATGGGAGCCACCATGGCAACTTATGCAGGTGAGGGAGGAGTAATTATTTCCTGTTAAGCATAAGAGAAAAAAAGCGTAAAACAGCAAATTGACCGCTGTTTTACGCTTTTCTTTCTTTACTTTCGGAAAAATCCCTGTATGGTATACTAATAAAAAAACATCAGGTGAAGAGAATGACAAAACAAAAAAAGAAAGCCCCAGTTTCTATTGGAGATCAGATAGAACTACAGATAGTCGGTCTCAATCACCAGGGCGAAGGCGTGGGCCGTTTTCATAGTTTTACTATTTTCGTTCCCGACACGGTACCAAACGACCAGGTTATTGCCCGGGTGATATCCTTACAAAAAAATTACGCTCGTGCTTTGCCGGAGAAAATACTGAAACCGTCACCCTTCCGCATTGCTCCTTTTTGTCAGCATTATGGAGCTTGTGGCGGCTGCCAATTACAACATCTTGCTTATCAACAGCAGTTGCAGTTTAAACAAAATCTTGTTGCAGATACACTAAAACGCATTGCCCAGATTGAAATACCTGTCCATCCCACCATCGGTATGGCAAACCCATGGCAGTACCGCAATAAAGCACAGGTTCCAGTGGGTGTGGAGGCAGGTATTGTACAAGCCGGTTTTTATGAAAAACGCAGTCATAAAATAGTTAATCTAGCTAGCTGTCCCATTCAGCATTCTGCCAACGATGAAACCGTAAAAGTTGTGCGCCAAATCTTGCAGGAAATGGGTATTTCTATTTACAGTGAAGCAAATCATACCGGATTTGTGCGACAGATTATGACCCGCACCTCATTTGCCACGGGCGATATTTTGCTGGTTTTAGTTACAAATGGGCGCAGATTCCCACAGGCAGATAATTTTGTACAACATGCACGCGAAAAAATAAAAAATCTCACCGGTATCGTACAAAATATCAACACAAAACGCGGTAATACCATTCTGGGACCGGAAGAAGTAACTTTATGGGGAAATCATTACATAACAGAAAAAATCGGCTTGCTGCAGTTTAAAGTTTCCAGCCGGTCCTTTTTTCAAGTAAACCCTTTGCAAACGGAAAAGCTTTACGCCAAAACAAAAGAGTATGCTGCCCTCACCGGTCAGGAAACAGTCTTTGATCTTTATTGCGGCATTGGCACTATTGCCCTTTATCTAGCGGCTCAGGCAGCTAAAGTTATAGGAGTGGAAATTGTTGAAGCTGCCGTAAAAGATGCACGTGAAAACGCCAAACTTAATCACATCAACAATGCCGAATTTCATACCGGTGCCGCTGAAGCAGTAGTCCCCAAATTATTGCAACAAGGTTATCGCGCCGATGTAGTAGTTGTCGATCCCCCTAGAAAAGGCTGCGACAAGACTCTTTTAAAAACAATAACGATCATGCAGCCCAAACGTATAGTTTATGTTTCCTGCAACCCTGCCACATTGGCACGAGATCTAAAGTATTTAAACGAAAACGGCTACAAAGCCCTGGAAGCCCAGCCCGTAGATATGTTTCCGCAGACGAGCCACGTGGAGACGGTAGTATTGATGTCTAGGGTAGAAAATTAAAATAGGGTTGAAGGCTTGATATATAAGGGTTTTCAAGTGTTGGTAGAAATGCAGTGTTATATTGCATAAGAAACTAATCT
>JAAYSO010000027.1 GCA_012523945.1 Bacillota bacterium | reverse complement strand
GAGGAATAACCATGGCTTCTTCAGCCATAAAGTAGACAATTTCCTCTGTAATTTGCTTTTGTTCTTCACGGCTGACTTTCTTCACGGACTCTTCACACAGGGCGAGGAATTCTTCCGGCTTATGCATACTGGGATAAGCTACAGCCTGGTGACCCCACCAGCGAGTTACGGAGGTCAAGTAAGTTGCGTCTTGACCGGCATAGCCCAGAATTAGGTCTTTCCAGCCGTTTGTGCCAAAGACGGCACCGTTAAAGCGACCTGTGTCCGCAATGTCAAGCTCCACATCAAAGCCCACTGCATTAAGCATGTTGGCGATGGCTTCAGCAGTTTCGTTTCTGCCACCGTCGCCGGCACTGGCCATGAGTGAAATTTTCAAACCATCGGCATAACCGGCTTCAGCCAAGAGCTCACGGGCTTTATCGGGGTTGTAGTCACGGAACAGTTTATCTCCGCCCCAGTCACCCTGCGGCGCTACAGTATATAGAGGTTCAGTATAGCCGTAACCTAAAGCATCACATAATGCTTGTTTGTCAATGGCATATTCTACGGCTTCACGAACGCGCTTATCAACAAAAGGAGAGTCTGCATCTACAGTATTAGGCACGATCATATACTGAATACCGGCCCAGCCATCCTGACGTACGAAACCTTTTTCCTCCAGCTCCTTCATGTGTTGCGGTTGTGCACCGGACCACATATGAGCTTCTCCGGCTTCCATCATAGCCATGGCTGTAGTTGCTTCCGGTACGAAAACCATTTCGATACCGTCAAGATAGGGACCTTCGCCCCAGTAGTTTTCGTTTTTCTCCCAAATCATATTGTTATCTCTGTTATAAGTCACCAGCTTAAAGGGGCCTGTGCCTACGAGGTTAGCACGTGCCCATTCAATACCGCCGCCATCTTCGCCGCCATTGGCTTCAAAGGCTGCCTGGGAGAACTGCAGACCAATACCTATACCTTCCAACATCTGGTTTGTCCAGTTGTTTAAATGATATCTGACTGTATAGTCATCCACTTTTTCTACATAATCTACATCAGTAGAAGGAATACGGGAGTACTTACGTCCAATTTCAGCATTCCAAAGGACTACGTCTGCATTAAAATCAGAACCGTCATGGAATTTAACGCCTTTGCGCAGGTAAAATGTAATTGTTTTAGCTTCCGGATCTTCCTCAAAGCTTTCGGCTAAAACACCTTCTAATGTACGGTCAGAGGCAACCGCCAGCAGAGGCTCGGCACCAATCATGGCAAAAGCATAATCTGTGGGGCCGAAATCAGGTGCCCAGCTCATTACAATGGGGCCGGACATCTGGATTTGTTTGAGCACTCCGCCTTCAACAGGTCCGGTTGCTTCCTCCGGTTCAATAGGTGTCACATTATTCGGGCTTCCAGTGTTATTGGCGGGTTCCTTTTCGTTATTGCCGCCCGAACAGCCCACTGCTACTATTAAAAGCAGTACAAGTAGTAACAAACCAGATTTGCGTAACCAGTTTTTTGCTTTCACTTTTTTGCCTCCTTATTTCTCAGAATACAATTTTTTTGTATCTGCTGCGGCAAATGTTTCTATAGATTGGCTGGTAATCAGGCAAGACCAGTATTTTGTTCCCCTCATCTTACAACAATTCATTTGGAATAAATAAGCTTGTCTGATACCACCTCCTATTTTACAATCTACTGGCTATCCTTAACTATACATTAAAGAACCATATCTGACAAGTGTGAAAATTAAAAATATTAAATCCGCCCGGCTGCCATTGCTGTCTCATTGACAGTAAAAGCAGGTATTTGTCGAAATTAAGCGAAAGCTTAATAAGAGAGAAGGCAACAAAAGACCAGGAGTGGAAGCATGGTTACTACAACGCAACATTTCATGGGTGCTGTCATTACAATTTTAGCTTTTGTCTTTTTGGGAATTTATTCGGGGAAAAAAATTAGAAGTGCAGATGATTTCTCTGTCTCCGGCAGAAATGCCGGGGGAGCACTTGTGGCCGGGACGATTTTAGGTACTATGATTGGTGGAGCATCAACAATAGGTACGGCGCAGATGGCTTTTATGAAAGGCATTTCCGCCTGGTGGTTTACATTAGGCGGCGGCATTTCCTGTTTAATTTTTTGTTTGGTTTTTGCCAGGCCTTTTCGCCAAAGCAAAAATATAACCATTACCGGAATAATACAAAAAGCATATGGTAAAAAGGCCGCTTTGGCGGCAACTGTATTTCTTTCTGTTGCAATGATTGTCAATATTATTCCACAGATTGTTTCGGCAACAGCCTTAATTTCCTCTTTTTTTGCTTTTTCCCTTTCAGCGGCAGCCGTTATTGCCGTTTTTTTAATGATTGTCTACGTTTTTTTTGGCGGTGTTTGGGGAACCGGTCTTTTAGGGATCCTAAAAACCGTTTTAACGGCAGGAAGCCTTTTGGCAGGAGGGGGGCTGGTCTTATGGTTATTTGGCGGAGCAGCGGGAATGTATGCTGCTTTCCCCCGGTACCCGTGGTTTAGCTTTTGGGGGCAAAAAATAGGCAGTGATATCTCGTCTTTAGTTTCACTCGTAATAGGTGTTTTGTCAGGGCAAACATATTTGCAAGCCATTGTTGCGGCAAGAAGTTTACGCAGTGCCCGGGCAGGAACGCTCATTAGCGCCGCAGTAGGGCCGCTCATCGGTTTAGGTGGCGTACTGATCGGCTTATTTATGCGCGCCAAGCATCCGGAGATTATTGCCGTACAGGCCTTACCTTTATTTGTAACTTGGTATTTGCCGGATTGGCTGGCAGGAGTGGTGCTGGCAACTCTGCTTTTTGCTGTCATTGGCTCAGGAGCAGGAATCGTCATGGGTGCTTGCACTATTTTAAGTAATGTCTATCAAAAACTATTTCCTAAAGCGAGC
Source organism: Bacillota bacterium (assembly GCA_012523945.1). GTDB lineage: Bacteria > Bacillota > Dethiobacteria > Dethiobacterales > Dethiobacteraceae > JAAYSO01. Next base: position 5,223 of record JAAYSO010000027.1, on the reverse strand, counting down.
GATAAAAATATACTTATTATGTTTAGAACCTCTATTATTGTTTTGTTTGGCTTTGCTTTAACTGTTGTACTGTTGTCCGGGGGAGAAGCGGTGATTTTAAATTGGTCATATTTGTCGCACGGCTTTCGCGGAGTCTCGGCTTTTTTGCCAATGGTTACAGCACTTTTTTTGCGGGATAAAATTGAACAAAAAGCAGCCGTATGGGCTTCCGTCTTGCCGCCAATCATGGTTGCAATCTGGGTTGTTTTTAAGCCTTTGCCCATGGAACCGCTTTATCCCGGATTATTAATGAGCCTTTTGTTGTATCTGTGGGGATATATAAAAGCAAAGAGGGAGTCCACCCTTAAAATTCCCATGGGATAGAAAGCAAATCAAGGTTGATAGCCGATAAAAAAAGCAGGCACAGTGCCTGCTTTTTTTATTATTGTTCTAACCACATTACATTGACACGCCAGCGGGTCATACCTTGATCCATGTAGTCTGTATGGAGTTCTTTACAACGCATAAAGGATGTTTTTGATTCGAACAAGGGAATGACCATAGCTTCTTCAGCCATGTAGTAAACGATTTCTTCGGTAATGGCTTTTTGGTCTTCACGGTCGGGAAGTAGGATAGATTGCCTGCACAGATCTAAGAACTCTTCAGGCTTGTGCATGCTTGCATATGCCAGTGCTTCGTGACCCCACCAACGTGTTGTGGAAGTCAGGTAGGTTGCGTCTTGACCGGCATAACCCAAAATTAAATCCTGCCAACCTTCCGGTCCAAACATGGCACCGGCCATGCGGGAAGAATCGGCAATATCTAATTTTGTTTTAAAACCGACTTTGTCAAGCATGCTGGCAATGGCTTCAGCAGTTTCGTTTCTTCCGCCACCGGCAGCTGCAGCCATGAGTGTTACCTCCAAGCCATCGGCATAGCCGGCATCAATTAAGAGTTGTTGAGCTTTTTCCGGATCATAGTTGCGGAATTCTTTGTCTCCGCCCCAGTCGCCTTTAGGTGCTACTGTATTGAGCGGATCGGAGTAACCATAACCGAGAACGTCACACAGAGCTTGCTTATCAATGGCGTATTCTAAAGCTTCTCTGACTCTCTTATCTTTAAATGGTGAATCTTCCCTGACAGTATTGGGGACGATCATATACTGAATACCGGCCCAGCCATGCTGGCGCACAAAGCCTTTTTCTTCAAGTTCTTTTTGGTGTTGAGGTTGGGCTCCGGACCACATATGGGCTTGTCCTGCTTCTAACATGGCCATGGCAGTTGTTGCCTCAGGCACAAAAATCATTTCAATGCCATCAAGATAAGGTCCTTCGCCCCAATAATCTTCATTTTTCTCAAAAATGAGGTTATTGTCGCGGTTAAATTCCTTTAAAACGAAGGGACCTGTACCGACAACATTGGCACGTGCCCATTCAATTCCGCCGCCTTCTTCGCCACCGTTAGCTTCGAAAGCTTCTTTTGAGAATTGCAGGGCGATACCCATACCTTCAAGCATCTGGTTAGTCCAGTTGTTGAGATGGTATACGACAGTATAATCGTCTACTTTTTCAATGTAATCAACGTCTTGAGATGCGATACGGGCATATTTTCTTCCCATCTCCGCATTCCAGATGACAACGTCGGCATTAAAGTCAGAACCGTCGTGGAATTTAACGCCTTTCCGCAAGTAGAAAGTAATAGTTTTGTTTTCCGGGTCTTCCTCAAAACTTTCCGCCAAGACTCCCTCAAGCGTACGGTCGGACGCAACAGCCAGCAGCGGTTCGGCTGCAATCATGGCAAAAGAATAGTCGGTGGGACCAAAGTCTGGTGCCCAACCCAGGACAACCGGACCTGCTGCCTGAATAACTTTTGCTACGCCGCCTTCAACCGGACCTTTGCTTTCTCCGGCAGGATCCTCCGTAATAGGATCATTGTTTTGGTTAGGATCTGGATCGTTTGAGCTAGATGAACAACCAACAGCCAGAACTAACATGAGAATGAGTAGTAAGCAACCAAGTTTACGGAAGATTTTTGCTGTCATTATTTTACTTTGCCTCCAATTCAGAAAATAATAATTGTTAATTATATTGCAGAAATAGTTTTTGCGTTTATGGTGGCAATATTGCTATGTTTGATGGTGTGACTACAAATGCATGACTCCCTCGTGAGTACATCATATTCACTTGTTTGAATTTACGAAAAATACTCCCCCTTTAAGCATACCCCCTTCACAAAAACTTTCCTTCACATATAACTATACAGCATAATTTATTTAGTGACAAGCAATAAAGTTGAGAAGATTAAGATTTTAAATTTAGTAATATAAAGGAAAAAAGAGAAATGCGGCTGCATTCAGCCGCATTTCGAATAATGCCCTAATTTTCCGGTTCCAGCCAAACTTCGTTAGTTTTCCAGCGAGACAGTCCTTGCTCTAACCAATCAGTATGAACTCTGGTTGTACGCATAAAGGAGCTGGGAGCATCGAATAAAGGAATAACCAGAGCTTCTCTGCCAATAATATCGATCATCTGTTCAGTAATTTCTTTTTGCTCTTCAAGTGTGCGTTTCAAAATAGATTCTTTAGAAAGCCGGATTAATTCCTCGGGTTTGCCGATGCCGGGAAGAGTTGAGCCCACATTATGGCCCCACCAGCGTTGGAAAGAGGTGAGATAGTTTGCATCTTGTCCGCTAAATGTCAAAATTACATCGTCCCAACCGCCGCCAAAAGCTGCACCGAAGAAACGGCCTGTATCGGCTAAATCTAACTTGACTTTAAAGCCAACTTTATCTAATAAACCGGCTAGTGCTTCTGCAGTTTCGTTACGACCGCCTGTGCCTGCCTGGGCCAGTAAAGTGAATTCTAAACCGTCTTCATAGCCGGCTTCCATTAGTAATTGTTTTGCTTTTTCCGGGTTATATTCACGATAAACCAAGTCTCCACCCCAGTCTCCCGGAGGCGAGACGGCAGTAATGGGTCTCATATAACCGTAACCCAAAACATCACATAGAGCCTGCTTATCAATGGCATATTCCAAAGCTTCACGCACTCTCTTATCCTGGAAAGGAGAGTTGGGATCGACAGTATTGGGAATCAGGTGCATTTGCACACCTGCCCAACCTTTTTGGTTGACAAAGCCTAAAGCTTCCAGTTCAGCATAGTTTTGTGCCGGACCTTCAACCCACATGTCAGCGTCACCATTTTGCATCAGTGCCATGGCAGTAGAAGCTTCCGGTACAAAAGTAATCTCAATTCCATCTAAGTAAGCTTCTTTACCCCAGTAGTTTTCATTTTTCACCCAAATCATATTGTTGTCACGGTTATATTCTTTCAAAATGAAGGGACCCGTTCCTACTAAATTGGCGCGTGCCCATTCAATGCCACCGTTTGTTTCACCGCCATTAGCTTCAAAAGCCTCTTTAGAGAACATGAGACTAATGCCCATGTTGGGAAGAATCTGGTTGTGCCACTCGTTTAGATGGAAAACCAGTGTATAGTCATCGACAACCTCTATAGATTTCAGGAAGCTGGTGTCACCTGCGCTGTATTTCCCGCCGATTTCATAATTCCATTTTGCCACTTCGGCATTGAAATCAGAACCGTCATGGAATTTGACGCCTTTACGCAGGTGGAAAGTAATAGTTAAGTTGTCTGGATCTTCTTCAAATGATTCAGCCAACAGCCCTTCCAGCTCGCGCTCGGAATTGACCGCTAAAAGTGATTCTGCACCCGGTAAAGCGTGTGCATAATCTGAGGGTCCAAAGTCGGGAGCCCAGCCAAGTACGATTGGGCCGGAAGGACGAACAATTCTTAGTGTGCCGCCTGCCACCGGTTCAGAAGTGTTGGCACCAATATTTTGCTTATTATCATTATTACCGGATTTACCTGAAGTGTCGGAACAACCCACTGCCATTATCATTAGCAGGATAAGAAATAGACATCCGAATTTACGCAGGAATTTTGCTAACATTGTTTCTTTTTGACCTCCTCAAGCTTATAGTGCGATCGATAAATGATGTGTTGCTGCAATTTTGCCGGCATTAGTGCAAGATATAGTCGACACTCCCAAGTTAATGCGTTGTTTAAATGAGATTAACTTCTTTTGCGCACCCCCTTACTTTAACTTCCTTTATTGTGAAACACATAACAATATAATATAATATGAAGCGAGAGGCTGACAAGGAGCGAAAAAGGGGAATATGTCGTATCGTGTCGAATTAAGTCGTAAATAAGTTGTTTTAGTTAGTAGTGCACATGAAAGCGGCAGGAAGTTTGATAAATCTGGCGCTTATTGATGATTATTTTCTCTATTGCCAGTCTTTACCATAATTGGCTGGCGTTACAGGTCAGAAAAAGCCAGTTTTGCTTTTTTTGCTTAAAGTTCATCTTATGTTAAAATATATACGTATGCCTCTTTAGGCTAAATTTATCTGTGTTCATTTTGTTACTTAATGGCAGAGGGAGTTTTGAACATGATAACCCGTGAAGAATTGCAAGCCCGCAGAACCGTTGCGCAAGAAAAAATGCAGACGTTAAATCTGGACGGGCTCCTTTTATTGCAAAATATATCTATGTATTATTTTTCCGGTACCATGCAGTGTTCATATGTTTTTATACCGGCTGCCGGTGAGTGCCTGGGTTTGGTGCGGAAAAATTACAAGAGAGCAAAACTAGAGGCGGGAATTCCGGTGGCGGCTATCGACCGTTTCTCAGATGTGCCCGCAAAGTTGGCGGAAGCAGGTTTTAAAGTAAAGCGTTTGGGCCTGGAAATGGATGTGGTGCCGGTAAAGATCTATTTTCAGTTACAAAAGGTGTTGCCGGAAACGGAGTTTTTAGACGCCGGCATCCTGGTGCGGGAGGTGCGGCAAAAAAAGTCTGCATTTGAGCTGAAACAATTGCGTCTAGCAGCAAAACAGATTGACGCTTTACATAAAAAAATTCCGGACTTACTGGAGATAGGAAAAAAGGAGATCGTTTTTGCGGCTGAATGCGAAGCTTTTTTACGTAAACTTGGTCATCAGGGCTTCACACGCATGCGTGGTTTTAATGAAGAAATGTATTATGGTCATATATTAAGCGGGGCAGAAGGAGCCGAGGCAAGTTTTGTTGACAGCCCCACCGGAGGAAAAGGCTTGTCTCCTGTTATGCCTTATGGTGCCGGGGAAAAAACTTTGGCGGCAAACGAGCCCATTACGGTTGATTATGGCGGCATTCATGGCGGTTATGTGGTAGACCAGACCCGCCTG
>JAAYSO010000152.1 GCA_012523945.1 Bacillota bacterium | reverse complement strand
TATCCCCAGTACCACCTAACAAGGAGGTGAATACGTCTTAAAGTTTCTCAGGGATGTGGTTAACAATTCGGCTAAAAACGGAACTTTTAAACCGGCGATTTTAGGAACTTTTGTTCCGGCCTTGACAGTAGAAAGTATTACAGATGAAGCATTTGAGGTTTTCTTACGTCAAACAGGCTGGTAATTGCCAGATATATTTTGCAAAAATTGGGGCAGTATAGTAAGATACATAAGTACAAATATTCAGGAGGATATTATGAAAAACAAATTTAAAATTATTTTTATACTTGCAGTCATTGCCGCTTTTTTTCTAACTGCCTGTACGCCGGGACAAAATTCTGATTCCACGGAAGAGTTGAACGCACAAATAGAAGACTTAAATGCCCGCATTCAGGAACTAACAGAAGAAAATCAGGAGCTTACTGCGCAATTAAACCGCCAAACTGATACTTCTTCAAATGTGATTATCACTGCCATCAATACTATGAAACTGCTAAAAAATAAAGAGATGGCTAAGTTGGCGGATTTGGTCCACCCACAAAAAGGGTTGCGCTTTAGCCCCTACTTTTTTGTTGATGTGGAAAATGATAAAGTTTTTAGTGCCCAGCAGGTAGCAGAGTTAAACGAAGATACTACTGTTTATACCTGGGGAATTTATGATGGTATAGGGGAGCCGATAGAATTAACTTTCAATGATTATTATGAAGAATTTGTTTATGATGAAGATTTTATTGATCCCCATATTATAGGTAACAATACTGTGATCGGCAGGGGTAATACCATTGATAATGTAACTGAAGCTTATCCGGATGGTACCTTTATTGAATTTCATTTCACCGGTTTTGAAGAAGGTTATGACGGTATGGATTGGCGAAGCTTGCGCTTGGTCTTTGAACAAGCGGAAGGGCAATGGTACCTGGTGGGGATAATTCACGGGCAATGGACTATTTAATTTAAATGCCGTAAAAGCTAAAAACACCCGCTTAAATAGTTTGTCATTTAAGCGGGTGTTTTGGGCCTACGGTAAAGTTTGAAGAATATATGTAACTAAAAGGATTTTATCATTGTAATTAAGATGATGGCGGCTATGATCATCACAATCCTGGTTACAACAAGTGCCGCTTTGGTAGGTTCTGCACCTTTAATCCTCCAGCCTGTACGTAGCATCCAAATTGTCTTGGGGCTGACAATACCGACAATGATAACTATGGTCATCAAAAGAAAAATAATGCGCTCCATGGCTAAAGCTTGTCCCAAATTATTCACCTCTTGAGGAAAATTTTATTGTTGAATTGCTAAAATAAAAATGCCTGCTCACCGTAAGCAGGCAGGTCCTACTTCGGCAGCCCGGCTGCCAAAGCATAGCTGTAGGCCCGTGGCTTTGCGCCCCCGTCTTTCGAGCGAGTTTGCCCTTATCAAGAATATAGGAAAAATTCAGTTACCATCAACATTATAATACAAAATGCGGCTTAATGGTATAATTTAAGAAAAAATAAAACAGACCCGCACCGTAACTGGCAGTGCAGGTCTGTTAGAAGATATGGCAATAATAATGCTTTGACTTTTGCATGATCTACAGGCCGATAATTTTAAAGGGAACCATTGCTGCTGTATAACTGAAACCTTCCATGCTTGTGCCTGCGGCAAAACGTTTATTGGCTCTATTGTTGATTTTTGCAGTTTTAACATTTTCTCTATTGGCGGTAACAACTTCTTTTAACTTTAAAATCATTGTAGTCACTTTACATGACCTCCTTCACAAATCTCTCAAATTTTATTTCCGTGTGCTGGTGAGCAAATGTATGTTAAATTATGTTCGCTTGTGCTAACCTGTATATACCTGTTTCTATATATACTATACCATGCTCTGATTTTATTTGCAATTATATTTGACAGAAAAAGTTATTCTAGAGGCTTGTAAAAGGTGACAGGGCTTTGCTTGGGAAATCAGATAAAAATTTAGCTCAATCTTTGTCAGTAGCGGCAAGCATCAAGCTTGTTTAAATTAAATAGTAATTGCCTGTAAGCGGGTAGAAGTTCTGGTTTGTGTGGGTAACCTTGAAGCTTAAAGCAGTGGCGAATGTTTTAAGGAAGTGTGAGAAAAAACAGCGGTGGCCGGATGCCTACCGCTG
>JAAYSO010000151.1 GCA_012523945.1 Bacillota bacterium | reverse complement strand
TCTTCTTCCTCTTCGTCGCCTTCCATATTGACGCCTAAATCGCGGATATCGCCTTCATCATCGTCTTCGCGCAGCTCCAGTTCTAAATTTTCTTCTTCATTAATTACTTTGACGTCCAGTCCTAAACTCTGTAATTCTTTTACCAGGACTTTAAATGATTCAGGAACACCGGGCTCCGGTATGTTTTCACCTTTGACAATGGCCTCATACGTTTTCACCCGGCCCACCACATCGTCTGATTTAACGGTGAGAATCTCTTGGAGAGTATAGGCGGCACCGTAAGCTTCAAGGGCCCATACTTCCATCTCACCAAAACGCTGCCCGCCAAATTGTGCTTTACCGCCCAGAGGCTGCTGTGTAACCAGTGAATACGGGCCGGTAGAGCGGGCATGAATTTTGTCGTCAACAAGGTGAGCCAGTTTAAGCATATAAACATAACCTACAGTAACTTCATTGTCAAAAGGTTCACCGGTACGACCGTCATACAGGACGGATTTGCCTGTTTCCGGCAGACCTGCTTCTTTAAAAGCATTAATCACATCTTCTTCCCGTGCCCCGTCAAAGACAGGTGAAGCGATATAAATCCCCAGAGTTTTTGCCGCCCACCCCAGGTGTGTTTCCAGGATTTGTCCGATATTCATACGGGAAGGAACTCCAAGGGGGTTCAGGACAATTTCCACAGGTGTACCGTCAGGCAAGAATGGCATATCCTCCTCCGGAAGAATGCGGGCAATAACACCTTTGTTACCGTGGCGCCCTGCCATCTTATCCCCTTCAGAGATTTTACGTTTTTGTGCCACATAGACACGGACCAGTTGATTAACACCGGGAGGCAATTCGTCTCCTTGTTCACGGGAAAAAACTTTAACATCCACAACAATACCGGCTTCACCGTGGGGCACCCGCAGTGAAGTATCCCGCACTTCACGGGCTTTTTCACCGAAAATGGCCCGTAAAAGTCTTTCCTCCGCCGTCAGTTCCGTTTCACCTTTCGGTGTAACTTTTCCTACAAGGATGTCTCCGGCACGGACTTCGGCACCCATACGGATAATACCGCGCTCATCTAAATCTTTAAGTGCATCTTCGCCGACGTTGGGAATGTCCCGCGTAATTTCTTCCGGTCCCAGTTTTGTGTCGCGCGCTTCCGCTTCATATTCTTCTATATGAATGGAGGTAAAGATGTCCTCCTTAACTAATTTTTCACTTAATAATATAGCGTCTTCATAGTTGTAGCCTTCCCAGGGCATAAAAGCAACTAGAACATTACGCCCTAAAGCCAACTCGCCCTGGTCTGTGGACGGGCCGTCGGCAATTACTTCACCGGCTACAACTTTCTGGCCTTTTTTCACGATGGGACGCTGGTTCATACATGTCCCCTGGTTGGAACGCTTGAATTTTTGCAGTTTATAAAGGTCACAGCCGTGCTGAAAACGTGTATAGGGCTCACCGGGGAAAATTTCTCCGGTCCGTCCGTTAATTAAACGGTTGGGAGCTTCCGGGTCATCTTCGCGCCGGATAATAATGATATCCGAGGAAACATAAACAACTTCCCCGGCACTTCTGGCAATAACAACGACGCCGGAATCCCTGGCTGTTTTATATTCCATGCCTGTCCCCACCAGCGGCGCATCTGCCTGCAAAAGCGGTACAGCCTGACGCTGCATGTTGGCTCCCATCAATGCACGGTTGGCATCATCGTTTTCCAGGAAAGGAATCAGGGCTGTAGCCACTGAAACCAGCTGCTTCGGTGACACGTCCATATAATCAATCATGGTCGGTGGGCGCAAAACAGTTTGGTTCAGGAAACGACAAGTAACACGATTACTGAGGAAATAGCCGTTTTCATCCAATTCGGCGTTAGCTTGCGCCACTGTGTACTGGTCCTCATCATCTGCCGTGAGATAGACAATTTCGTCAGTAACCCGGCCGCTTTCTTTATCAACTTTACGATAGGGAGTTTCTATAAAACCATATTTGTTAATCCGGGCATATGTGGATAAGGAACCGATCAGGCCGATATTGGGGCCTTCAGGCGTTTCAATGGGGCACATGCGGCCATAGTGAGAATGGTGAACGTCGCGCACTTCAAAACCGGCGCGTTCACGGCTCAAACCACCCGGTCCCAAGGCCGAAAGCCGGCGCTTATGGGTTAATTCCGCCAGCGGGTTTGTCTGATCCATAAACTGGGATAACTGGCTGGAACCAAAAAACTCTTTAACGGCGGCTATTACCGGTCTGATATTTATTAATGCCTGTGGCGTAATGGCATCTACATCCTGAATTGTCATTCTTTCCCGCACCACACGCTCCATACGTGAAAGACCGATTCTAAACTGGTTCTGCAGCAGTTCACCAACACTGCGCAGCCGGCGGTTACCTAAATGGTCAATATCATCAATTTGTCCGACCCCATCCATTAAATTCAGCAGGTAACCTACCACTGCCACTATATCCTGGCGAGTTAAATGTTTTGTGGTATCGTCGGCTTGATCATTAGTAATAATAGTTACTTCCCTGTCATTTTGTTCAATACGGACTTTAAAGACACCATTTTCCACAAAAATTTGCGCCGACTCCGGTGTCACTGTCTCACCGGCCCGGGCTAAAATATTACCGTCGGCGTCAGTAACATTTTCCACCAGTTTAGCCCCGTTTACCCTGGGAAGTAATGATAATTTTTTATTAATTTTATAGCGACCCACATGAGCGAAATCATAGCGTTTTGGATCAAAAAATAACGATTCAAAAAGTGAACGGGCATTTTCCACGTTCAGCGGTTCACCGGGACGCAGGCGTTTGTAAATCTCCAAAATACCGGACTCAAAGGAATCGGTATGGTCTTTTTCCAAGGTACTGAGAATGCGTGCATCATGGTCAAATAGGTGCGTAATATCATGATTGTGCCCGTAACCGATGGCACGCAGAAGCACCGTAACCGGTACTTTCCGAGTACGGTCCACACGGACATAAATCACATCGTTGACGTCTGTTTCAAACTCCAGCCAAGCACCACGGTTGGGAATAATGGTTGCGGTGTAAAGAATCTTACCGCTAAAATCAATCTGGCTGTTAAAATAAACACCGGGCGAACGCACCAGTTGGCTGACAACAACACGCTCAGCGCCATTAATAATGAAAGTTCCGTTTTCCGTCATCAACGGAAAATCACCCATAAAGACTTCCTGTTCCTTAACCTCACCTGTCTCTTTATTGATGAGGCGGACACGGACACGTAAAGGAACTGAATAAGTAGCGTCACGCTCTTTACATTCATCTACGGAATACTTGGGTTCCCCTAGAGAATAACCAATAAACTCTAGAACCAAATTTCCCGTAAAATCCTGAATCGGAGAAATCTCATCAAACATCTCCTGTAGCCCTTCTTCCAGGAACCATTTGTATGAGGTCTGTTGAATTTCAATTAAATTGGGCAGTTCCAGGACTTCGTCAATTTGGGCATAACTGCGGCGCTTCCTTTTACCCGCGTCGATGTTTTTGAACATTCAGGCATTCACTCCTGTCCCTAGGTTTTACCCACGCAAGCAATACAAAAACAACAATACCTTCTTTAAAAAAAATAATTTTTTACTTTATGCTGAACATGATAAAGTTTTATTCTTTCCCAAGCCAGAAATTATATACATAAATATAGAAAAGAAGGTATTGTTAAGCAGTGTATAATAATATCACAAACGTTTCCATTAGTCAAGGAAATGGGGAAAATTTTCTTGGACTGTTAAAGATATAAATAAAGACAAAAAAGACACCCCTATAGGGTGCCTTTTTTATAAATACTTACTTCAGCTCGACAGTGGCACCGGCTTCTTCCAGTTTAGCCTTAATTTCTTCAGCTTCTTCTTTGCTGACTTTTTCTTTAACCGGCTTGGGTGCATTGTCAACAAGCTCTTTGGCGTCTTTTAAGCCCAGGCCTGTAATTTCACGTACAACTTTAATGGTTGCAACTTTCTTTTCACCAGGTGCAGCCAAAATCACATCAAACTCGCTCTGCTCTTCTGCAGCAGGAGCATCCGCACCGGCAGCCGGCATGGCAGCCATGGCTACAGGAGCAGCAGCCGTAACACCAAATTCATCCTCAAAAGCTTTCACCAGTTCAGACAGCTCAAGTACTGTCATTTCTTTTACGATATCTAATACTTCTTGAACTTTAGACATTCTATTTCCTCCTTAAATTTTAAATACATTTTTTTATTATGGAAAGTTTATTTTTGCCACACGGCAGGGCAGGAAATTTTATGCTTCTGCTTCTTTTTTCTCCCGAATGGCATCCAGTGTGCCCACAAACTTACGCAACAAAGCTTGTGCCGCTCCCGCGAAATTGGTCATAGGAGCTGCAAAGGCCCCGGCCACCTGGGCCAGTAATACTTCCCGCGACGGCAGAGAAGCCAAAGCTTTAATCCGCGGCAGGTCCACGGGTGCTCCCTCCAAAAGACCGCCTTTTACTTCCAGCTTATCAAATTCCTTGGTGTAATCCACCAGCACCTTGGCCGGTGCCACCGGATCATCAAAACCGTAAGCAATGGCTGTGGGGCCTTCCAGATATGCATCAAGCGCTTCAATACCCAGCTCATGCGCGGCTCTTTTGGCCAGAGTGTTTTTCACCACGACAAATTTTACGTTTTCTTCGCGTAAAGCGCGGCGCAATTTTGTAATCTGCTCCACGTTCAAACCGCGGTAGTCAGCCACAATGGCAGTTTTGGCTTTTTCCAAATCTTCTTTTACCTGGGCGACAATTTTTTGTTTTTCTGCCTTGGTTATACTCACCTGTCCACCTCCTTCAGGTCAATTCAAGATATACGCTTCCATTTGTTTCAGTGATGCGTCTTTCCTGTCCTTTAGGGTTGCCACCCCTGCGGCGGACCTGCGGTCCTGACCACCCCGCAAGCTTAAGGGGGAAATCCCCCTTAACAACCCCAGTCGTATAGGATAAAAACAAATCGAGGCTGTTAAAGGCTTCTATCCGACAAGAAAGACGTTTTTACTGCGGATAGAAATGAAGTAATCAAAGGTGAGCTAATTTCCCATCCGACATGTAAATGGCCTCCGTGTAGACACACGGAGGCCATCAATACTCTCTACAATCACAGTAAAGAAAACTTGATGACGTTCCGACCTCGGCAGGCGACTTTATGCTTTAAGTCCCAAGTCCGAACCAGGGACACCTGCTGTCTACAGCCAAAACGAAGTTTTTATCATTTTATAGAATTGTCGGATTAAAAATCCGCTTTTTTTCGTATTTATTTACCCAAAGCAGCAGCTTTTTGTGTATTTACCTTAATACCGGGACCCATAGTGGAAGTAACGGAAATTGAACGCAGATATTGGCCCTTAGCTGCAGGCGGCTTGGCTTTAATTAAAGTGTCGATTAAAGTGTAGAAGTTCTCCAGCAGCTTTTCCGTTTCAAAGGATACTTTGCCAATGGGCACATGAATTATGCCGCTTTTATCTACACGGTATTCCACTTTACCGGCCTTAGCTTCGCTAACGGCGCGTTCCACATCCATGGTGACAGTTCCGGTTTTAGGGTTGGGCATTAAACCACGGGGGCCAAGAATACGCCCCAGTTTACCCACCATACCCATCATATCGGGAGTGGCAATGGCTACATCAAAATCAAACCAACCGCCCTGTACTTTTTCCACCAGATCTTCCGCTCCGACATAGTCGGCACCGGCAGTTTCTGCTTCTTTGGCTTTATCACCTTTGGCAAATACGGCCACAGTTATATTTTTGCCGATTCCGGCAGGCAAAACAACCGCACCCCGCACTTGCTGGTCGGCGTGTTTAGGGTTGACTCCCAATCTTACAGCCAATTCAACTGTCGCATCAAATTTGGTGGTGGATGTTTCCTTAACCAAATTCAATGCTTCAGCGGGATCATATAACCTTTCGCGCTCAATTTTATTTCTGGCGTCAAGATATTTTTTTCCACGCTTTGCCATCTCTTTCCCTCCTTGTGGTGCAAACGAGGCGGCAACACCTCTCCCACCGTTTTAACTATTCTAACCTTGAATTACAATTCCCATGCTGCGAGCGGTGCCTTCTACCATCCGCATGGCAGCTTCCACATCATTGGCGTTTAAATCCTGCATTTTCAGTTCTGCAATTTCCCTTACTTTATCCCTTGATACAGTGGCCACTTTATTTTTGTTAGGCTCGCCGGAAGCTTTTTCCAAACCGGCTGCTTTTTTCAGCAACACTGACGCCGGCGGCGTTTTGGTGATAAAAGTAAAGGAACGGTCTTCCATCACGGTAATGACCACAGGGATCAGCAAGCCGGCATGCTGTGCGGTACGCTCGTTAAATTCCTTACAGAAACCCATGATATTAACACCATGTTGGCCGAGAGCAGGACCCACAGGCGGTGCAGGAGTAGCCTTACCGGCAGGAATCTGCAGTTTAATCACGCCGATTACTTTTTTTGCCACCTGGTTTCACCTCATCTTTCCTTTACAGCTTCTCTACTTGGTAGTAATCAAGTTCAACCGGTGTTTCACGGCCAAACATCGATACAAGCACTTTAACCTTTCTGCGATCAGGCATCACTTCTTCAATATTACCGATAAAATCGGCAAAAGGTCCTTCTGTGACGCGTACACTTTCCCCCACGGTAAAATCAATTTTTGGTTTCGGTTCATCCAATCCCATCTGCTGCAAGATTTGTGTTATTTCCGCTTCCGAAAGGGGGATAGGTTTGGAACCGGGGCCGACAAAACCGGTAACTCCCGGAGTATTGCGCACAACATACCATGAATCATCGGTAACAATCATTTCCACAAGAACATATCCCGGGAAGACCTTTTTTAAAGTTGTCTTTTTTTTCCCGTCTTTAATTTCCAGTTCTTTCTCCATGGGTACCAGGACACGGAAAATCTTATCCTGCATTTCCATGGATTCAACCCGCTTTTCCAGGTTAGTTTTTACCTTATTTTCATATCCTGCATATGTGTGCACCACATACCAGTTCTTTTCCATGGATCAGGGGCTTACCCCTTTACCTCCTTACTATTGGAGAATCAACTTAAGCGCTACCCCAAAAACAGTGTCAAGCAACCAAAAGAACACACCTACCGAAATAATACCGGCCAACACCAATGAGGTGAAAGTAGTTAATTCCTTCCGGTTAGGCCAGTGAACTTTTTTCAGTTCTTGCCTGACTTCTTTAAAATGTTTTGTTAATGACTTAACGCTTGCGGCCATTTCACCACATCCTTATTAAAACTCATCACCGGCAACTGCTACGGAAACGCGTTATTTCGTTTCTTTATGAGCGGTATGCTTTTTGCAAACCGGACAGAATTTGTTCAATTCAATGCGATCCGGTGTGGTCCGCCTGTTTTTTGTTGTAATATAATTGCGGCTTTTACATTCACCGCAAGCCATGGTAATTTTTACACGCATTGCTCCACCCCCTACAACAGATGTTGGGTAACATACCGGCATTATTTTATGACTAAAGTGCAAAACCTGTTTACTGTTACCGGCACCGTCTACTTGAAAACAGCCTTGATTTTCACTTTTTCAAATTTACCACACTTCATAGGCTGTTGTCAAACTTTTTGTCAACATATAATCATGCCCAAATTATCCTAAACTACTCCAATGCAAACACAAGGAAAAAATAGCAGGTAAAAGTTTTAAAAGCCCCGTCAGCCGGTTTGCTAACGAGGCATAATCAAATACTTTTCTACTGCCGGTTTTACTCTATAATGCTGGTAACAACACCGGCGCCTACTGTACGTCCGCCTTCACGGATGGCAAAACGTAGGCCAGCTTCAATGGCAATGGGGGTAATTAATTCGATTTGCATTTGCACGTTATCCCCGGGCATTACCATTTCTACCCCTTCCTCCAGAGTAATAACTCCGGTAACGTCTGTGGTCCGGAAATAAAACTGGG
>JAAYSO010000150.1 GCA_012523945.1 Bacillota bacterium | reverse complement strand
ATCCATTATAGTACCGAAATATGTGGCTTGGTCGTAATTAATGATCTCTGAATTAACACCGATATCGAGCAGGTTAGCCTGGATTATTTCAGCCATAGTGGTGTAATTGGACGCTCCGTTTGTAATGATACGCAGAGTCTGACCGACAAGACCGGACTTTTCGGCCAACTCCCTCGCCCTCTCCGGATCATAGCCTATGGAATAGGTTTCATGCATATTAAGGAAGCGCGGCTCAAAATCTGCAAGACTATGAGAAACGGGACAGTCAGTAATCGTAGAATTACCTTTATAGACGACGTCAATTATGGCCTGACGGTCAATGGCATGGCAAACCGCCCAGCGGGCCTCTTTGGACTCAAGGGGATTGCCCGGCAACAGACTGAATAATGTAACATCATTAAAACCGGAATTGGTGACGATGACATTATACCCTAGCGATTCAACATACTCGACGTCTGCAATAGGAACTCTGGCTATATCTACTTCGCCTATTTCCAGCGCGTTCACAATCTGCGCATCTTCATTTATAACTTTAAATTCAATATTTTTTACACCAGGCTCCCCACCCCAATAATCATCGCGCGCAGTTACTTTCAGGTGGCTGTTTGTCACATAATCTGTGACCACGTACGGGCCAGTGCCTATTGGATTGGTGGACAAAGCTACTTCATCATAAGATTCTTTATCCATAATTAGCATTGAAGCGAATCCCGGTTCCTGTGCCGCATTATATTCCGTATACCAAAGATCAATGGTATATTCATCAATTACTTTTGTTTTTTCAAAGTCAACGGCTTTGACGTTCAGGGCAAATTGCGGATCTTCTTTACAAAGCTCCATGGTAAACATCACGTCTTCCGCCGTCAGCGGGTTACCGTTTGAAAATGTTACGCCTTCACGAATCTTTAATGTATACTGGAGGTCACTGACCCGCTCAAGTCCGGTGGCAAGAATCCACCTGCGTGAACCATCAGCCCTTGTATCATACAAAGGCTCATAAAAAGCATATAAAATGCTGACAAAACCGCCTGTTACTCCCAGCGGGTGGAGGGTCCCACTGTCCTGCATGGCGACAATCCTCAATGTTCTTTCGGCACTACCGGAATCATTGCCCGTGTTTTTTGTGTTTTCATTACTGGTTCCTCCGCTGGTGCAGGATACCAGCGACAGCACAAAAATAAATGAGAGCAACAATGCCAACAGTTTTTTTATTTTTCTCATCTTTTTACCTCCTTGGATTTAATTCTTTTATAGATTATTGATTTCCTTATAACGGCAGCACAAAACATAATGTCCGGGGGAACTTTCTTCAAGTTTTTGCGGCTGCTTACATTCTTCAGCAGCATACTGACAACGCGCCATAAAACGACAGCCAGGCTCCGGGTTCACAGGCGATGTAATTTCACCACGCAGCAAAATACGCTCCTGCTTATGGCGGATGCTGGGAATAGGAATTGCCGACAGCAGCGCCTGGGAATAGGGGTGTAAGGTGTTTGCAAACAGTTCGTCCGCCGGGGCTTTTTCCACTACCTGACCCAAGTACATCACCATAATATCGTCAGAAATATACTTAACAACAGACAAGTCGTGGGTAATAAACAGATATGTAAGTCCACGCTCTTCCTGCAGATCAAGCATTAAATTAATAATTTGCGCCTGAATGGACACATCAAGGGCAGATACGGGCTCGTCACAGACAATAAACTTCGGTTCCAATGCCAGTGCCCGTGCAATACCGATACGTTGACGCCGGCCGCCGTCCAGCTCATGAGGATAAGCGTTCTCAAAACGGCTTGCAATTCCCACTGTATCCATAAGTTTCCGCACCTCGGCAAACATCTCCGTTTTTGTCATATCTCCACGTAAAATCAGCGGCTCCATAATGGTTTCGCTGACCGACATACGCGGATTAAGTGAGGAATACGGATCCTGAAAAATGATCTGCATATCTTCACGCAGGCGACGCAACTCATTTTTCGTCGGGCTTGTAATATCCTTGCCCTCAAAAAATATCTGGCCGTCAGTGGGTTCAGTCAGATGCAATACAGTGCGTCCCAGTGTTGTCTTCCCACAGCCGGATTCACCCACAACCCCCAAGGTCTTACCCTTATCTAAAGTGAAACTGACATCGTCTACCGCATGAAGCAAACCGGCGCGAACTCTAAAATATTTTTTCAGGTTTCGGACTTCAAGCAATGGAGTCATACCGCACCTCCCTTAACCTTGATGCACTTAACAATGTGCCCGGGGGCGACCTCCACATCCGCCGGCACTGCTTCCGCACACTCCTTGCTTGCTTCGGGGCAGCGCTCATAAAATCGGCAGCCCTTTGGCAAATCAGTCGGATCGGGCATCAATCCTTTAATGGGCTTTAAACGCCGCTCTTTAGAATCAAGTTTTGGCAAGGAGCCGAACAAACCCAGTGTATATGGGTGAGCAGCAAAATCAAAAATGTGTTCAACCGTACCATACTCTACAATTTCGCCGGCATAAACCACGGCAACGGAATCGCAGGTGTTGGCAACAACACCAAGGTCATGTGTAATTAAAACAACAGATGTTCCGAGCCGTTCTTTAAGTGACTGCATTAAATCCAATACTTGAGCCTGAATGGTAACATCAAGCGCCGTTGTAGGCTCATCTGCCAAAAGGAGTTCCGGATTGCAGGACAGTGCCATAGCGATCACAACACGCTGTTTCATTCCACCGGAAAATTGATGCGGATATTCACTGTACCGCTCCATCGGTATACCAACCAATTCAAGCATATCGCAGGCACGTCTTTCTGCCTCGGCACGGGAGATTTTGTTATGCTGTTGAATTGCTTCCGCTATTTGAAAACCGACTGTTTCTATTGGGTTAAGAGCAGTCATGGGATCCTGGAATATCATGGCAATCTTACTGCCACGGACTTTTCGCATTTCTCTTTCCGACAGCTTTAATAAGTCTTCACCGTTAAAAAGAATTTCTCCCGAAACTATCCTTGCCGTAACGGACGGTAAAATGCGCAGAATACTGCGCGCTATTGTTGTTTTCCCGGCGCCTGTCTCCCCTACCAGTCCTATTGTTTCGCCTTTTTTCACCACAAGATCAATGTTATTGACAGCATAAACTATTGCCTCATCAGTATGGTATTCCACTGCCAAATTACGTATTTCCAGTAATTTTTCGTCCATATGCCCACCTCAATTCTTCAAGCGCGGATCCAGCGCATCTCTCAGCCCGTCTCCAAGTAAGTTGCAGGCAAGAACACTAATCATTACACAAATCCCCGGATAGAGCGCATGTGTCGGATGCTCCCGCATTACATTTCTTGCTTCCGAAATCATTGCACCCCACTCAGGTACCGGTGGCTGCGCGCCAAGACCAATGAAACTTAGCGCGGAACCGGCCAATATGCAGCTGCCGACGCCCATTGTTATTTGCACAATCATCGGACCGATGGCGTTGGGTATAACATGCTTTAAAATAATGCGCCCGTCTCCGGCGTTAATTGCCTTGGCAGCCTCTATATATTCTTTTTCACGCACCGTTAAGACCGATGCCCGCATAATCCGCGCATAACCGGGCACTGTACCGATGCCGAGCGCAATAATGGCGTTACGCAAGCTTGGCCCCATGATTGCCGCCAGAGATACGCTAAGCAAAAACATAGGGACTGCCTGATAAATGTCAAGCAGGCGCATACTCAAGTTATCTACCCAACCTCCGTAGTATCCCGCGATTGCACCGATGGTAATGCCAATTACAGCTGCAATTGCCACCGAGACCACACCCATGGCAAGAGATTGCCGTGTGCCGTAAATCAGGCGGCTTAAAATGTCGCGCCCCAGCTTGTCATTACCGAGTAAATGCTGTGCACTCGGTCCCGCATTAGACAGTTTCGGATTTTGCTGCGAGTAGGGATAGGGGGCAAGGAGCGGTGCCAAGATTGCTACCAGTACAAGCAGAATAAGAACAAAAAGAGCTACAACGGCTAATTTATTTTTTTTAAGCTGGCGCCAAATTTCAGACAGCCTCGACTTTTTTCGTTGTCTTTTCAAGCTGCTTCCTCCTCCTTCTTGTCCCTTTCCCGGTGTATTGTAAACGAATTCTTGGATCCACCAGCGCAAAGATCACATCCACGATTAATATGATTACTGCAAACAAAGCCGAAACAATAAGAATACCACTTTGGATGACAGGATAATCCCGGTTAATAAGACCCGTCATAATGTATTGCCCAAGGCCCGGAATGGAATAGATAATTTCAGTAATAAGCGAACCGCCAAGTGAGGAACCAAAGATACCACCCACAACCATGATGACCGGAATCATAGCATTTTTTAATGCATGGCGGAAAACTATTCTGCCTTCGGTAAGACCCTTGGCCCTGGCGGTGGTAATATAGTCCTGACGCAAAACCTCAAGCATATCAGAACGCATTTGCCTGGCAATTAAAGCAGTCAGTCCAAGAGCCATGGCAGCAGACGGCAGTACCCAGCCCTTCCAGGTTTCTACTCCGGATATGGGCAGCCAGCCAAGATGGACGCCAAAAAAGCGTATTAAAAGCAAGGCAAACCAGAAACTTGGCATCGATACTGCTATCAGGGCAAGAAAAATCGCTGCATTATCTTTCCAGGTGTGTTGGTGTACAGCCGCATAGATACCAATGGGAATACCAAAAACTACGGAGAAAAATGTACCCAGTGTAACCAGTGTCAGTGTATACGGGAAACGCTCCATTAGTTCTGCCGCAACTGGACGTTTTGTCATTAGCGATGTACCTAAATCGCCGTGCAGTATCCCCCAAAGAAAGCGACCATATCGTACCGGAAGCGGGTCATTCAGCCCCAGTTCTTCTCTTAGCTGATCTACCTGTTCCTGGGTGGCTTGGGCACCTAGCATCATTCTGGCTGGATCCCCGGGTGTAATGTCAATTAAAATAAGCACAATTAACGAAATACCCAAAAGAACCGGTATCAGCATCAGCAAACGCCTTGCTATGTATCTAGCCATTTTGCACCTACCTCTAAACTGAATTT
>JAAYSO010000149.1 GCA_012523945.1 Bacillota bacterium | reverse complement strand
CTCTCTCTAAAATAATCAGCGCGCCTATGCGCCTTTTAACCATGACCTGAACGGCTTTAATTATTTCCGCAAGCATGGTATCAAAATCAATATCACCATAAACCTGACTTGTGCGTGTGAAAATTTTGCCCCGTCCCAGAGTCTCCAGGCCGCGGCGTAATTCCGGCTGAAAAACAATGGGGATAGCCACAATTCCCACAGTCATCAGGTTGTTAAGCATCCAGTTAAAAGCAAAAAGTTGCAGTTCCCGGCTCACAACGGTGGCAATTAAAAGCACGGCCAACCCTTTAACCAGCTGCTCTGCCCGTGTGCCGCGAATTACAACAATGGCTTTATAAAAAACATAAGAGACAATGGCTATATCTAAAATGCTGCGCCAGGTAATTGCCCTGGTGAGCGCCTCCAGGAATTGCGCCAAATTGTTCACCTCCGTTAAAGCAGCATGGTAAAACGGGTAAAACTATAGTATCTTTCGCTAAAATTGCACAAAAACCTGCAAAATCCAAGGAAAACGCCTGTATTTTCTTTACGGCGCTAAAATCAATTACTTTGTGGCCGCCCTAAAAAAGACAAGAGGACATAAACTTTTAGTTGATAAGATTAACCGTCTTTTGGCATTGCGGGCAAAGCTGCCCCCGGAAGTTTTTTTCCACACCGTAGCCGTCTCTTCTAACCAGTATAAATTGACAATGGGGACAAATAGTATTGACGGCTTCATGGCCAAAAAGATTTCCTACATAAACATGGGCCAGTTTTTGCTGGGCTACCTGATAAAGTTTTTCCATAGTCATAACAGGGGTTGGCGCTGCGGTAAAACGATGTTGCGGGTAATAACGTGACAAGTGCACGGGAAGATAAGGGTTAATCCCGGCAACCCAGTTGGCAAAGCGCTCCATTTCCTCCTCACTGTCATTAAATCCGGGGACCACAAGATAAGTCAACTCCACATGCCGCCGGGCTGCGGCTGCTTCTACGTACTTTAAAACAGGCTGCAGGCGACCGCCACAGAGCCGGCGATAAAATTCATCAGAAAAAGCTTTAACATCAATATTAAAAGCATCTATAACTTCCAGCAATTCCTGTAGAGGCGGCAGATTTAAAAAACCGTTTGTCACCAAAATGTTTTTTAAGCCTTTTCCCCGTGCCAATTTTGCCGTTTCCAGCACAAATTCATACCATACGCCCGGTTCGGAATAGGTGTAGGCTATACCAAAAGGTTCCTCTATTTCGGCAAATAAAGTCTCCAACAATCGCCGGGGTGTTATCCCGCCGTCCCTCTTTTTAGCCCTTACCAGTTGCCAGTTTTGACAAAAATCGCAGTCCAAATTACAGCCCACCGTCCCGATGGAAAAAACTTTACTTCCCGGGTAGTAATGATAAAGAGGCTTTTTTTCTATGGGATCTAAAGCCATGGCTGCACAGACGCCGTAATTAAGAGTGTACAATTTGCCCTCCACCGCACGTCTGACGCCGCAAATGCCGGTTTCATTATTTTCCAGCCGGCAAAAATGCGGACATAAGCGGCAGAGAACTTTTTCCGCCCTGACAGTATAATATTTCGCTTCGTACATTTTTTGCTCCTTTTTTATTGAAAACGCTCTACCTGAAACCGGAACAGCCTGTATGGTTCACCCGGCTCAATACCTGCTTTTTGTAATGCCACCATGATCTGCTGCTCCACTGTATTTATACCTTCCAAATCCGGTAAAAGCAGACCCCGGCGCCCGTTGCTTTCCACAATAACCCCGTACCGGCGGGGATCCAGAAGATCCAAATCCGATACTTCCTCCGCCGGGGAAAGCACATCTACGGAATAAGTTAAATCCGCCAGTTCATCCGGTGCTACCGGAGGAAAACGAGGATCATACATCCCGGCGGAAATAGCATTTTCAATAATTTCCGCCGCCAGTGATTCCTGTACCGGTTCAATGGTTCCGATACAACCTCGCAGGTGTCCGCTTTTATAAAGTGTTACAAAGGCACCGGCTTTCACATTTAAAAGAGAAGAATCCTGTGGCGGTTCAATAAATTCCTTGTTGCGCACAAAACTCTCCAAAGCCAATTTTGCCAGTCTTGCCTGTTCACTTCCGGGCTTCGCCTTTTCCTTTTTGGTTTTGCCGCTAAAATTTGGTGTCAGGTCGGCCACCAGGTAACCGACACCAAAGGGGCCTTCGTAAGAGAGGATTTCAGGCTGTACACGGTCACCGTCTAAAATCCCCAAACCAATAATAATGGAGCGGTAGCCGCATTCCGCCGCTTCTTCCCGGAGGCTGGGATCAAGTTTTAAAAGCGCATCCACATCATATTTTTCAATTAAGGCCACCAGTTTATCATCAAATTCCTTCCCGGCAGGTGTATAGCCGTAAGGGGCATCCGGAGTCAGGCGGTGTGACAAATCGGCAGAACAGATAAGGGCAACACGACGTTTCTGCCGCTTCAAAGCAGTGCGTACCGCCTGCCCGAAGGCAAAAAGTTCCTGTGGCGGCAACAAACCGAAAGTAAAATGAAGTAAAGGCAGTACAACTCCCTTTTTCTGTAAAAAATGCAGCGGCACTAAAGCCCCGTGGTCCAAATCCAGGGAAATGCCATAAGCTCCCGCATTACGCTTGTCCAGATGAGCAAGGCGGATATTTTTACGGTCCGCTTCCAGTTCAATGGCTTGCAGAAGCTGTTTATCTGTACGGTAGGAATAT
>JAAYSO010000026.1 GCA_012523945.1 Bacillota bacterium | reverse complement strand
TTTCTACCCCTTCCTCCAGAGTAATAACTCCGGTAACGTCTGTGGTCCGGAAATAAAACTGGGGACGATAACCGGGGAAGAACGGTGTATGACGGCCGCCCTCTTCTTTTTTCAGGACGTAGACTTCGGCCATAAACTTGGTATGAGCCTGAATGCTACCGGGCTTGGCAAGAACCTGGCCGCGCTCAATGGATTCACGGTCAACACCACGCAACAGACAACCGATATTGTCACCGGCTTGGGCCTCATCCATGATCTTGCGGAACATTTCTACACCGGTTTCAACAGTCTTTCGCGGCTTCTCGGCAAAACCGACAATTTCAACTTCATCCTGCACTCTGACCACACCGCGCTCTACACGACCGGTGGCAACTGTACCACGACCGGTAATGGTAAAGACGTCTTCCACAGGCATCAGGAAGGGCTTGTCAACATCGCGCTCAGGAGTAGGAACATACTCGTCCACTGCATCCATCAGTTCCCAGACGGGCTTACAGTTTTCACAGTCGCGACCGCCGCAGCCGCACTCCAGAGCTTTGAGGGCAGAACCGATAACTACCGGAATGTCGTCACCGGGGAACTCATATTCACTTAACAGTTCCCGCACTTCCATTTCAACCAGTTCCAACAGTTCCGGATCGTCCACTTGGTCTGCTTTATTCATAAAGACCACAATATGGGGTACACCTACCTGACGAGCTAAAAGAATATGCTCCCGTGTCTGCGGCATGGGGCCGTCGGCGGCGGAAACAACCAGGATAGCGCCGTCCATCTGGGCCGCACCGGTAATCATGTTTTTAACATAGTCGGCGTGACCGGGGCAGTCAACGTGAGCATAGTGGCGGTTTTCCGTCTCATATTCAACGTGAGAAGTGGAAATGGTAATGCCGCGCTCCTTCTCTTCCGGAGCCTTGTCAATTTGATCATAGTCAGCTTTTTGGGCATATCCGGCCGTCGACAGGCAGGTGGTAATTGCTGCTGTCAGTGTGGTTTTGCCATGGTCAACGTGGCCGATGGTGCCAATATTTACGTGGGGCTTAGTCCTTTCAAACTTTTGCTTTGCCATGCTAAAACCTCCTAAACAAGTATATTTTACCAGTCGAATATAAAAAAATATACTTGGCCAAGACAAATGCTTGTCCAAGAAATTTGTATAATTGGTGGCGGCGAAGGGACTTGAACCCCTGACGCGGCGGGTATGAACCGCCTGCTCTACCGACTGAGCTACGCCGCCAAAATGTGGAGCTCACGACCGGGATTGAACCGGTGACCTCATCCTTACCAAGGATGCGCTCTACCGACTGAGCTACGTGAGCAAATAAATTTATGACAATATTTATTATGATAATTATTCTGATTTTTATCTTGGTTGCGGGGGCAGGATTTGAACCTGCGACCTCCGGGTTATGAGCCCGACGAGCTACCGACTGCTCCACCCCGCGTCACAAGCTTCTGGAGCGGGTGATGGGAATCGAACCCACGTAGCCAGCTTGGGAAGCTGGAGCTCTACCATTGAGCTACACCCGCAAACGTTGCTGATTCAGCCCTTTGATTATACAACACATCACCATCTGTGTCAACAGGCACCTTGTCGGTAAATTTTGTCTTTTCCCGGCCACAAAAATCAGCAAACTATAGTTCAGAACGGTTGCATATTATCCAATCATAATTCCGGGCACTAAAATGGAGAGCCGCAGCTCTCCTTTTAGGACACTTAAACCTAATTCTCGCGTACTTCTAAATAACGCTCCAACTTTCTTTTCACACGCTGCAGTGCATTATCAATTGATTTTACATGACGATTAAGCTCTGTGGCTATTTCCTGGTAGGATTTACCTTCCAGGTAGTACATAAGCACCTTCCATTCCAGATCGCTTAGAATCTCACCCATTTTCACTTCAATATTATTATATTCTTCCCGGTTAATCATCAGTTCTTCTGGGTCTGTAATTTTTGCACCAGAAAGAATATCCAGGAGTGTCCGATCAGAATCTTCATCATAAATCGGTTTATTCAGCGAGACATAAGAATTAAGGGGAATATGCTTTTGTCTTGTTGCTGTCTTGATGGCTGTTATTATCTGTCTGGTTATACAGAGTTCCGCAAATGCCCGAAACGAAGACAGTTTGTCCTCTTTAAAATCGCGGATCGCTTTGTACAGCCCAATCATTCCCTCCTGAATTATATCTTCCCTGTCAGCACCAATGAGGAAATATGATCTGGCTTTTGCCTTGACGAAATTACGGTACTTATGAATTAAGTACTCTTGCGCAATTTCGCAGCCGTTCTTGGCGGCCATGGCAACTTCTTCGTCCGTCTGCAATTCATACTCCTTGTATGTGTTGGCCAGACCACGGACTTCCTGGGCCGTTACATTCACCTGCATCGCCTCCACGATCCTGAAATCGTTCTCCGCAACCTGGAACGTGATCAAAACTTACAAAATCATTATAACGTACTGCCGCCGAAAGCGTCAAGGACTTTTTAGACAAGCCCCTTCTTGCTCTATTTTATCATACTTTACTTTTAGCGGCCAGGCCTTCACGCTGCCTGTAAACTTCATAAAGCAAGAGCGCTCCCGCTACGGATGCATTTAAGGAGGCCAGCTTGCCCTTCATGGGGAGGCGAACCAGGAAATCACATTTTTCTTTTACCAGGCGGCCCAGTCCTTTTCCTTCACTGCCAATGACAAGGGCAACAGGGCCTTTATAATCACCTTCAGTATAGAGAAGCTCTCCGTCCATGTCGGCACCATAAACCCAAAAGCCTGCTTCTTTACATTGCTCTATACAACGGGCCAGATTAACAACTTTGGCAACGGGTAAATATTCCACCGCTCCGGCGGAAGCCCTCACCACAGCCGGTGTTATTTCGGCCGCCCGCCTTTCCGGAATCACCACGCCGTGGCAGCCGGCGGCATAAGCCGTGCGCACCAGCGCCCCCAAGTTTTGCGGGTCCTGCAAATGATCTAAAATCAGCAAAAAAGGAGCTTCTCCCCTTTTTGGCTCCAGGAGTTCGGCGATAGGCGTATATTTAAAGGGAGGGACTTCAGCCATTACTCCCTGGTGATTGCCGGTGGCAGCAAGTTTGTCCAAATCATGTTTATCCCGGTAGATAACAGGAATTCCCTGCCTCCGGCAAAGAGCCACTATTTCTTCTACTTGCCTGCCGCGCGCACCTTTTTGCAGCAAAACGCGTTTTATGTTTGTACCGGCATTAATTGCCTCCACGACAGGGCGCCGCCCTTCAATCATACGCTTTTGTCCCATAGGACACCTCACATTTTCAGTATTTTCCCATTTAATCTTCCTGGCCAATACTAATCATGGTCAGTAGTTCTTTGAGGCGTTCAGTCTGGTTGGTTAAATAGAGCCAACCGCACAATGCCTCAAAACCTGTAGCCCGGCGATATGCGGTAATATCCACATTTTTCGGCACCCGGCTCTTTGTATTCCGGCCACGCCGTACAATATCGGCTTCCTGGGCCGACAGGCGCGGCTCTATTTGCCTTAAAGCCGCATCCTGCCCGGCTGCACACACATAGCGTGTAACTTTTTTGTGCAGCTTCCAGATGGGGGTAAGTTTTTTGCTCAATAATTTGGTCCTGACATACACTTCATAAACGGCATCACCGATATAAGCCAGAAAAAGCGGCGGCAAATTACCTGCATCCATCATTTCCTTCTCCAGCGCACCCCTTGGGGTGTATCCTCCAAAATAATGCCCATGGCCACCAATTCATCCCGGATGGCATCGGCAGTGGCCCAGTCTTTACGGGCCCGGGCTTCCTGACGCTCGGCAATCATGGCATTAATCCTTTCGTCCAATTCACTATCCTCTTTTTCCGTAAAGAAACCGAGAATTGACCCTACTTCTTCAAAAAATTGCAAGGTCTGTGCCACTACAGTCCGGGAAATTTCCTTCTTTTTTAAATAGGTGTTTGTTTCCCGTGCCAAGTCAAAAAGTACAGCTAAAGCATCGGCGGTATTAAAGTCATCATCCATGGCGACGATAAAACGCTCTCTATAAGCTTGTAAAGCCTGCAGCTTTTCCTCTGTATCAGACGTTTCTTCTTCACCTGCAGGCAGGGTTGTTAACAAATGACGTAAGTTATAAACTACATTATTTAAGCGTTCCAAGCCGCTTTGTGCTTGCTGTAAAAGTTCCGGTGAATAGTTTATAGGGTTACGATAATGGGCGGAAAGCATAAAGAAGCGGATCACCAACGGATCTATTTCTTTGCCCAGCTCGCGCACAGTTAAAAAGTTACCCAGGGATTTGGACATTTTTTGCTTATTAATATTTAAATACCCGGCATGCAGCCAGTACTTGGCGAAAGGTTTGCCTGTAGCTGCTTCGCTTTGGGCTTTTTCATTTTCATGATGGGGAAAGACCAAGTCAGGGCCGCCGGCATGAATATCAATAGTATCACCCAAATATTTCATAGACATGGCGGAACATTCAATATGCCAGCCCGGTCTGCCTAAACCCCAGGGACTTTCCCAAGCCGGCTCACCCGGTTTTTGTTTTTTCCACAAAGCAAAATCAAGGGGATGTTTTTTCTGTTCATCTACTTCCACCCGGGCACCGGCTTCCAGCTCTTCCAGCGGCTGTTTTGAAAGCCGGCCGTATTGTGCATACGCCTGCGTATCAAAATAAACATTGCCGTCCACATTGTAAGCCATCTTTTTTTCCATTAATGTTTCAATGAGCTGAATGATTTCCTCAATATGCTGCGTTGCCCGGGGATGAACGTCCGCCTTCTTTACCCCCAGTGCTCCTGCATCTTCACGATATGCTTCTATAAAACGTTCAGCCAGTTCAGGGACGGTAATCCCCAATTCCTGAGCCCGTTTAATCATTTTATCATCAATATCCGTAAAGTTTTGCACATAAGTTACATCATAACCGCGCCATTCAAGATACCTGCGGATCACATCAAAAACAATAAAGATGCGGGCATTGCCGATATGGAAATAATCATAAACAGTAGGACCGCAAACATAAATACCTACTTTATTGTTATTAACGGGGACAAATTCTTCCTTTTGGCGGGTCATGGTATTGTACACGCGAATTGTCATGATTTTGCCCCTCCCTCCTCAATAATTTTTCGCAATTCATCAATTTGTTGCTGTAGGTTTTGTAATTTTTCCGCCACCGGATCAGGCAGATTTATGTGGTTTAAATCGACTGCCGGCACACGTTCACCTTTTCGTGCCACTACCCGTCCCGGCACACCGACGACGGTGCTATGCGGGGGAACGTCTTTTAAGACTACGGAACCGGCACCGATTTTGGCAAAATCACCTATTTTAATGGGCCCCAAAATCTTGGCCCCGGTACCAATGACAACATTATTGCCGATGGTAGGATGACGTTTTCCCTGATCTTTACCGGTACCGCCCAGGGTCACTCCCTGGTAGACGGTCACATTATTACCAATCTCTGTAGTTTCACCAATGACCACACCCATACCGTGGTCAATGAAAAAACCATCACCAATGGCAGCGCCGGGGTGAATTTCAATCCCGGTCAAGAACCGGTTAATTTGGGAAATAAGGCGAGGAAGTAAAACCAACCCTCTTTTAAAAAGAGCATGGGCTAAACGATGTAACCACACAGCATGCAAACCGGAATAACAGAGAATAATTTCCAGAACATTTCTGGCAGCCGGATCCCTTTCAAAAATAGCCTCAATGTCTTTTTTAATCGTTCTTGGCATCAGTTTCCCCCCTGGTCAAAAAGTTATAGCAGTCCCAACCTCAGCGGAACTAAAAACAAATGGTTGCTTTTGCCGTAAAAAACAATAACCGCCTCCATTCAGAGACGGTCAATCCGCGGTTCCACCCTGCTTGGGCAATGCCCCACTCACTTAGTTAACGGCAGATGCCGTATCTGCCTACTAAATTTCGGCAGATCAACTCCGGGGCGCACTTCAGACTGCCAGACCGAAAGCTTCTTCCAGCCGCGGAAGCTTCTCTCTGACGGTAGCTTCAGTCTTACTCTTCCCCTTCATAGTCTTTCGCTCTTTATTTTCCTTATATTATAGAAGTACGGGCAAAAGGTGTCAACTTTTGTGACCTGCTTTTAACAATTCATTATTAACTTTTTGTCAGGGTTAAACATAGTCCAATTAAAATAATTATGCTCGTCTTGCAGAGATTCGGACGGAAATTCTCTGCGTGCATTTTAAAACATCAAGCCCTCCTCCACCCTGGGCAATAACACGCAACAGTTTATCCGCATCTGTTACGCGGCTCCCGGCCAGCACGGTAACACCATAATTTTTCAGCACTTCAGGGGCCATACAGGTACTGGCTCCCATGATGGCAATTTCTTTGGCGTTCCGGCAAAGAGAAAGTACATGATCAATAGTTTTATTAATAAAAGTCACTCCGGTTATAATAACCACATCGCATTCCGGTAAATACATATTTTCCGCCCAGTCGGGTAAAAGGCCGTCTGCCGTAATATTTCTTTCAAAAATATAAAGCTTGCGGACAGTGTTCTTTAAACTTTTTGCCACCGGCTGGAAATATCCGATCATACCTACGGTATCCGTTTCCCGGATTTGCAGAAGATCAAGGGCGTTTTTTCCTCCTGTAAACCCTTCATTTAAAATCGCATTGATTGTTGCCACGCCCACCGCAGCTTCTGCCAAATTAACACTCAGAGCCATTTCCACGGCAGCCGCTGCCTTCATGCCCTGCAGTTGGCCGGCGTTTTTCATGACCCCACTGTGCAGGCCCAATTCATTTCGAAAAGTAAAACATGTTCCCCCAGAACCGTTTGCAAGTTTTACTCCCGTATAACCAACACCGATGCAAACATCTGCCAGCGTCAAATCTGCCGCTTTCTTTTGTGCCTCCAGGACAATCTTTTGCGTAATCATGATTTTCACCGCCTTAAGAGATATCTTAACTTCCGCCGGCAAAACTTAATGACTGCCTGCAAGACAGTGTTTACAATTGGTCCAGCACGCTTTTAGCTCTCAAAGCGGCCCGCTTAGGTCCAATTAATGTCAGGACGGAGTTAAGGTCAGGGCCGTGCGACTGCCCGGTAACGGCAATCCGTGCGGCCATAAATAAAGCTTTTCCTTTAACCCCTATTTCTTTACCTATTTCCTTTAATAGCTTGCGCACAGTGGCGCTGTCCCAGCTTGTCAGCTCCCCTGCCCTTTGCTGCAAAGCAGATATTACTTGTTTCGTCGTATTTAAGGATAAAGTTTGTTTAACCTCTTCATTATCTTTATCCAGCAAAACTGTATCGCCAAAAAAGACACGCATCAATTCCGGTGCCTGAGCTGCATACTCCATTTTTTCCCGTACGGCGTCCACGGCTGCTTCCAGCCAGGGCAGATCTGTTTCCGCCGTCTCCTTTGTAATCAAACCGGCTTTTTCTAAATGCGGAAGGCAAAGGTGAGTCAGGTCTGCCAGGGGCAGGGCTTTTAAATAATGGGCATTCATCCACTTTAATTTATTCATGTCAAAAACGGCCGGGCTTTTGGAAACCCGCTCCAAAGAAAACTGTTCAATCAGCTCGTCGACAGAAAAAATTTCCTGCTCCCCTTCCGGCGACCAACCTAAAAGCACCAAAAAGTTAATCAGAGCTTCCGGCAGGTAGCCGTCTTCCCGGTATTGCAGGACAGAAGTGGCGCCATGCCTTTTACTCATCTTGCTGCGGTCTTCCCCTAAAATCAGGGAGACATGGGCAAACTGTGGTTGGGGCAAAGCTAAAGCTTGATAAATTAGAAGCTGCCGCGGTGTATTGGAAAGATGTTCGTCCCCACGGATTACATGCGTAATTTCCATTAAGGCGTCATCCAGTACCACGGCAAAATTATATGTGGGTAAACCGTTGGATTTAACCAGGACAAAGTCACCAATGCCGTCACTGTCAAACTCTACTTTGCCGCGGACCAAATCATCCACGACTATTTTTTTACCGTCAGGTACGCGAAAACGAATCACAGGCTTGCGTCCCTCAGCGATATACTTTTCTTTTTCCTGGGCGGTAAGATTGCGGCATTTGCCCAGATAGCGCGGCAGCTCACCACGTGCTTTCAGTTCCTGCCTTTCTGCTTCTAATTCTTCTTCAGTGCAATAACATTCATAAGCATGTCCGCTTTCCAGCAGTTTTTGAGTATAAGGCTTATAAAGAGCCAGGCGTTCCTGTTGACGATACGGTCCATGATCGCCACCCACATCAATACCTTCGTCCCAATCAATACCCAGCCAGCGCAAAGAATCTAAAATCAATTCTTCCGCTTCGCGGGTGGAACGTTCTAAATCTGTATCTTCAATCCTTACCAGCATGGTCCCGCCGAAATGCCTGGCAAAGAGCCAGTTAAAAAGTGCCGAACGGGCTCCGCCGATATGTAAAGGCCCGGTGGGACTGGGGGCATATCTCACTCTTACTTTACTCATAAAACACTCACCTTCCATTCCTTTTCGCAACTTTTCATATTATACCATTTATAAAAAGTGGACACAACAAAGATAAAAGTTTATGCTATAATAAAGGAATTATATGGATACCGGGAGGATCGCAGATGAACCATTTTTTCAATCTCTACAACCAAGGCTTTATTCGTACTGCTGTAGCCACTGTGCAAGTGCGTGTGGCAGATCCGGCTTTTAACGTCACACAAACAGTGGAGCTGGCCCGCCAGGCAGCGGCTGAACATGCGGTACTGACAGTATTCCCCGAATTGAATCTTTCCGCATACAGCAACCAGGATTTATTCCGGCAACAAGCTTTGTTGGCAACGACAGAAAATGAAATTAAAAGGTTACTCAAAGAAACGGCAACCATGGAAACCATCCTGGTTGTGGGAGCCCCGGTGGCAATAGGAGGACAGCTTTATAATTGCGCTTTAGTCACCTACCACGGGCAAATTCTGGGCATTGTTCCCAAGTCTTATTTACCGAATTTTCGCCAGCTGTCTGAAAGCAGGCAGTTCCGGCCTGGTTATTTTGCCATGGACAAAACAGTTACTTACTGCGGCCAAACAAATATACCTTTTGGTACCGATCTGCTGTTTAAAGTAACCAATATTCCTGATTTTACTTTTGCCGTAGAAATCTGCGAAGATTTACAGGTACCGGTACCCCCTTCCAGTCTGGCCGCCCTCGCCGGTGCCACAGTCATTGCCAATCTTTCCGCCTCCGGCGCTGCCGTGGACAGAGTGGCACAACGCCACGCCTTAATTGCCAACCAGTCCGCCCGCTGCCGGGCCGCTTATCTTTGTGCAGAGGCCGGTCTGGGTGAATCCACCACGGATCTGGCCTGGGACGGACATGCCCTGATCTATGAGAACGGTCAACTTTTGGCGGAAGCAAAACCTTTCGCCCAAAATTCCCAGCTTGTTTTTGCCGAGATTGATTTAGATCTCTTGCGTCAGGAAAGAATGCAAATAAATATTTTTGCTGAAAACGCTCACCGGCTACAAAAGCAGCTACTTTACCGCACCATAGAATGTGAAGTAACGCTGCCGCCAGGCAAACTGTTACTGCAACGCACCTATGAACGCTTTCCCTATGTCCCTGCCGGGCAAAAGGAACGTCACCGCCGTTGCCGGGAGACTTTTGCCATTCAGGTACAAGGCCTGGTAAAGCGCCTGCTGGCCACAGGCATAAAACAAATTATTGTCGGCGTCTCAGGAGGCCTGGATTCCACCTGGGCCCTTTTAGTGGCCGCCAAAGCGGTAGACCAACTGGGTTTACCGCGGACAAGCATACGTGCTTTTACCATGCCGGGGTTTGCCACTTCAAGCCGCACGAAGGAAAACTCCTGGCGCCTGATACAAGCCCTGGGCGTTTCCGGAGAGGAGTTGGATATCCGTCCCGGAAGCCTGCAAATGCTTAAAGATATCGGCCACCCCGCCGCCGGCGGCGAGGAAGTCTATGATACAACTTATGAAAATGTACAAGCGGGTCAGCGCACTGCCTTACTTTTCCGCTTGGCCAACCGGCATCGCGGCCTGGTACTGGGCACAGGCGATTTAAGTGAAATTGCGCTGGGCTGGACCACATACGGTGTAGGCGACCATATGTCCCATTACAATGTTAATGCCGGCGTTCCTAAAACTTTGATTCAACACCTTATTTATTGGTATGCAAATTTAGACCAAGGTGAAGAGGAAATCAACCGGATCTTGCTGGATATCCTTAATACTGATATTAGCCCTGAACTGGTTCCCGGTACAGATCAAAAAGGGCAACCAATACAGCGGACGGAAGATTTTATTGGTCCTTACGAACTGCAGGATTTCAATCTGTACTATCTGACCCAGCTGGGCTATCGCCCCGGCAAAGTAGCCTTTTTAGCTTATCATGCCTGGCGGGACAAAACTGCAGGCCAATGGCCGGATACACCCGAAAACATGCGTACCGAATACACCTTTAGTGAGATCAAGCAGTGGCTGCAAGTTTTCTGCCGGCGTTTTTACGGAAACAGCCAGTTTAAACGCTCCGCCATGCCGGACGGGCCGCAAGTGGGACCCGGCAGTTCCCTTTCTCCCCGGGGCGGCTGGCGCGCTCCTACTGACGCTGTAGCCACTGTCTGGCTTAATGAACTGCAACGTATTCCCAACACCGATACAGAAGAACCCAGTGAAGATTCCTAGGCATGCCAACCCGGCATGCCTCATTTTTTTATTAAAGCTGAGGTCCTGCCGGGACCGTTATCAGGTGGAGGCCCCGGTATCTCCCGCTGCATACGGAGTACTTTGCAGAAAGTTTTTTAGTAGTGAAAATATTGCCAATATTCACTTTAAGTGATACTGTATAATTGTGGTTTAAATGTTTGGAGCTGCTAAAATAAAAGACTGGGGAGGCAGGAAAATGACGACATGGCATGATTTTCTGCTCCGGGAAGGCAAGGTCCCGGACTGGCCCTATCCGGTGAACTATGAAGCCGGACAGGAAATCGAAGGAGACGTTTTGGTTATCGGCGGCGGCATTGCCGGCTGCTGGGCCGCCATTAGCGCCGCCAGGTGTGGTGCCAGGGTGATTCTGGTGGAAAAGGGCGACACCATCAGAAGCGGGGCGGGGGGGCCCGGCTGCGACCATTATTGCGATATCCCAACAAACCCGCTGTCAAAAGTTGATCCCGATGAATGGGCCCAGGAAATGACAGGGCCTTATTCAAACGGCATCGGCACGCAAATACAATGCCGGGAAGGCTACGACACGCTCCTGGAGTACGAGCAGATGGGAGCGAAAATCAGGGATGATAAGGACGAGTATCTGGGAGTGGAAGGACGGGATGAAAAAACAAAGCTGATGGCTTCTCCGCGCCAGAACAAGGACCACTGCCGGAACACCGTCCTCCGGGTCTGGGGTTATACTTTTAAGCCTGCCCTGAAAAAAGAATGTAAACGCCTTGGAGTGCGTATTTTTGACCGCGTAATGGTGACAGGCCTCTTGAATGAACACGGCATACCAGGCAACCGGGTTGTCGGGGCGGTGGGATTCAATAATCGTACCGGAGAATTCCTGGTTTTTAAAGCCAAAGCCACTATCCTCTGCACAGCAGGCAACCACTCCCTGTATGTTTTAAACACGGAGCTTTCCGGCTATAATAGTTTCCGCTCGCGTACTATGACGGGAGACGGTTTTGCCATGGCCTGGAGAGCCGGTGCCGAACTGACACTGATGGAAACGACGGGACCGCTGGTTCTAGGTCTTGGCTTCCGGCATACCTGGTACGGCGGAGCCGGCGATGCCAGTTACGAAAATGTGCAGCTGGTTGATGCTAATGGCAAAAAACTGCCCATTCCCACCCAGGGCTGGCGGGACGGTAGCATGCCTGATGCCTTTATTCCGTTGCTGCCAACCATCCGGGAGGGAGTTTTAAAAGGCGAATATGCCCTGCCTTTTTACGGGGATTTCCCTGCCATGCCGCCCGAGGAGCAACGGGCTACCTGGTATATGATGCTGCGGGAAGAATCAACTTCCCGGATAATTGTTGATACTTATTCAGCTGCTGGTTTTGATCCGGCCAAACACCAGCTAATGAGTTACCAGCTACTGGAAGGTGACAGTCCCAAGCAGTGGCGTGTTCCCGGCCGGGGAGGAGTTCTTGTGGATTGGGATTTAAGAACCAGTCTGGAAGGCCTGTATGCCGCCGGGGAGCAGATGTTTGCCGCCCGGGACCACAGTTTCTGTGCCGCCACCGGCAGGTATGCCGGGCGTAAAGCTGCGGCGTATGCAAAGGAAACAACCGAACCTGTTATTTCTGCAGAACAGGTGTCAAGGGAAAAGGAACGTATCTATGCACCGGTCAAAAGGAGCAGCGGCTTAGAATGGAAAGAACTTCATGCCGGTATTGGCAGGGCAATGCAATATTTTTGCAGCGAATATTTGACCGATTCCCTGCTACGGCTGGGACTGCAGTCTCTGGAGGAAATTGAAGAGGAATATGTACCTAAACTTTACGCGCTGGATCCCCATAAACTAATGCGCAGCCTGGAAGATTTAAGCCTGCTTACCCACGCCCAAATTATTATCCACGCCTCGTTGGCCAGGAAGGCAAGCAGCAAGCTGCTTAATTTTTACCGGATAGATTATCCCGAGGTGGATCCACAGGAGTGGAACAAATATCTAGTGATAAAAAACGAGAACGGGAAAGTGGTAACCAGAATGCTGCCCCAGTACTTCTGGGGTGATATGAAAGAGAAATATGAAGCCCACAACCGGGATTATCAGGGTGTATACCAGGGAAAATAAGGAGGAAACATGATGACCGCTAAAAAAGTAGCCCTTCCCAATCTTGTTACGCCGAACACGCCGGTAATTTTTAACCCCGAAAAGTGCGTCGGCTGCAATCATTGTGTGGAGGTTTGCCAGATAGACGTTTTTATCCCTAATCCAGAGAAGGGAAAGCCGCCCATCATCCTTCATCCCGATGAATGCTGGTACTGTGGCTGCTGTGTCAACGACTGCCCGCACCCGGGAGCCGTAAAATTTAACTGGCCCCTGCAGCAGCGCGGATACTGGCGGGATAAGGAGACAGGCGAGGTTTTCCGGTTAAAATAGTTAACCAAAGATTGCATATGCAGCCTGATGTGATCTACTGGCAAATAAATTAATTAAGCCTGCAATACATCACTTTTGCGAGTATGTATTGCAGGCTCCTTTTTACGGCCTTAATTAAACTTGACGTCTCAGGAGAATGACAGCCTGGGCAGCCATACCTTCACCGGTGCCACAGAAGCCAAGCCCTTCAGTGGTGGTGGCTTTGACACAAACACAGTCCACGGTGGTTTGCAAGGCGGCGGCTAAATTGGCGCGCATCTGTTCAATATAAGGGGCAAGTTTTGGTTTTTGGGCAATAATCACCGCATCAAGATTGACCACGGCATAACCCTGTTTTTGCATCAGCCCTCCCACCTGTTGCATAAGCTTCAGACTGGAAACATCCTTGTAGGCAGGATCTGAATCGGGAAAATGCTTACCCAAATCCCCCAGGGCCAAAGCACCCAAGATGGCGTCCATGACGGCATGAACCAAGACATCTGCATCAGAATGACCCAAGAGTCCCCGTTCATAAGGAATAGTAACACCGCCTAAAATTAAAGGCCTCCCCTCCTCCAATTTATGCACATCATAACCGATTCCTATGCGCATCCAGTATCCCGCCTTTCATCAGTGCCTCCGCCAGCAATAAATCCTCCGGGGTGGTAAGCTTTAAATTTAAGGAAGTTGAAGGTTCCACATAAACCGGGTAACCGTAATGTTCCAACAGTGCCGCATCGTCTGTGGCAAAAAAATTTTCCTGATAAGCTTTCCGGTGGGCAATTTCCAGCCAATCACGCCGAAAAACTTGTGGTGTCTGTACCGCCCACAGCTCTTCCCGCGGTGGAGTATCCTGAACCTGCTTATTTTTCCCTACTTTTTTAATAGTATCTTTGACGGGCACAGCAGCCACAACGGCCCCTTTTTCCTTTGCCGTCCCCAAGCATTTTTTAATAAGCTCTGCCGCGGCAAAGGGCCTGGCCCCGTCATGGATACAAACATAATCAATGCCGTGGGCCACTGCTTCCAGGCCATTGCGCACTGAGTCCTGTCGTTCCTTGCCGCCTTGGACAACAATTATGTTTGTTTGGGGAAAGTAAGGCAAAAGAACATCCCGACGAAAAAGATCTTCTTCGCCGGGAGCCACAGTAACTATAATTTGTGAAAAACAAGCGGCCTCAAGACAAGCTTTCAAGGCATAGCTGACAACAGGCCTGCCCTGTAAAAGCAGGTATTGTTTATTTATTTTTGCCTGCATTCTGCGGCCTTGACCGGCCGCGGCAATAATTACTGAAGCACTCATTAACGCACTCCTGACAAATTTTGTGCTAATTTTGGTTTGGCAAAAATCATGCGTCCTGCGGCAGTTTGCAGGACACTGGTAACCACAACTTCTATGGTTTCGCCGATATAACGGCGGCCTCCTTCCACCACAATCATGGTGCCGTCATCAAGGTAAGCAACCCCTTGTCCCATTTCCTTACCGTCTTTAATGATCTGGGCCATCATTTCTTCGCCCGGGAGCACCACCGGTTTTACGGCATTGGCCAGTTCGTTTATATTAAGTACAGCTACCCCCTGAAGCTCACAAACTTTATTAAGATTATAATCGTTTGTGACAATCTTGCCTTTCAGGATTTTCGCCAATTTAATCAACTTGCTGTCCACTTCCGGTATATCATCAAAATCTTGTTCAAAAATCTGCACTGGAATTTCTAATTCTTTTTGTATCTTATTAAGGATATCCAGGCCGCGGCGTCCGCGGTTTCTTTTTAAAGTATCGGATGAGTCGGCAATATGACGTAATTCTTCCAGCACAAAGCCGGGGACCACCACTACTCCTTCCAGAAAACCGGTGGCAGCAATATCAACAATACGACCGTCAATGATGACACTGGTATCTAAAATCTTGGCACCTTGATTGCTGCCTTTTTCCGCCTTTGCCTGCCGGGTAAAAAGGCCGGTAAGAAAAGTTAAATCTTCCTTTCTGTTTAACATTAAATTTGTTCCCAGGTAACCGGTAAATAAAGTTACAATAACAGCAAGATAATTACCAACCAAAGGAATGCGGTAAAGAGCCAAACTCAATAAAGAGCCGACCAAAAGACCGATTACCAGCCCTGTTACTCCCACAGCAATATCTTGCGTCGGAATTAATTTTAAAGTCGCCTCGATCCAACTGTTAAACTTAGCCGCCAGCTCAAAAAATAAGGGACTGATAAGATAAGCAATAAGACCTAAAACCGTACCGCCAAAAACGGAAGCGCCAATATTCGTCGCCAAAGAAACACTCTGCACATCGGCAAAAGCAACAATGGCTTCAATGCTTGTGTTTACCAACTGGAAACCGAGCGCAAAGCCGACTAAAAACAGGATACCGCGCACAAGCTTCTGCAACAAGAAATTCACCCCCTCACTTTTACTGTATAAATATAGTTTTTACCAAAGTGCAAAAACTTAATGCATCCTGCAACAATTACAGGAAAATTTTTCCAATCACATAAAAAAAGCATCAGCATATGCGATGCTCACAGTTTTAAGAAATCTCTGCAAAAAAATGATCAATAACTTTGTCCACATCTTCCTTACTGGCATCCTGAGCAAGTACAAGTTCAGAAATTAATATCTGCCGGGCGCTATCTAACATTTTCCGCTCACCTGTG
The DNA here is from genome assembly GCA_012523945.1 of Bacillota bacterium. GTDB lineage: Bacteria > Bacillota > Dethiobacteria > Dethiobacterales > Dethiobacteraceae > JAAYSO01. Next base: position 472 of record JAAYSO010000026.1, on the reverse strand, counting down.
GAAAGACCTTTTTCTTTTTCTCTAAAGGTTAGGTTGCGCACAACTTCCGCCACTTGGAAAATATCCCCGCTTTTCAGCTTTTCCAAATTGGCACGATAGCGTCTGTTCCAATTTGATGACATTTTACTGTGATTGCCTTTAAGAATGGCAAAAACCTGTTCCACGCCTTCCTCATCAATAACTTCCCTGATACCGATCTGCTCTACATTATCCAAAGGTATCATAACTTTCATGTCACCAATAGGAATTTTCATGATATAGTACTTTTTACGCTCACCCAGGATTTCTTTTTCTTCAATAGCTTCGATCACACCGGCACCATGCATGGGATATACAACTTTGTCTCCTATATTAAACAACATCAATAGCCCTCCTAGGTTAACGTATAAAAATTATATCATGAAGCACCTATTTTGTCAAATAAAGTATAGTATCATAGTTGCCTTTCCTTGTCAACTGCCGGAAGTTTAAG
>JAAYSO010000148.1 GCA_012523945.1 Bacillota bacterium | reverse complement strand
TATTGGCAAAATGTAAATAGAGGTGGATATTATCTTCCCTTTGTGCCTGTAACAACTTCTGCCCTACTGCATTAATTTCTGTAACTTTAGCTTTTACTAAAGATAAAAGCACTGCCAAATCGTGGGGAGCAAAACTCCAGAGCACATTTTCATAATTGCGTATTGTCCCCAGTTTTGCTCTTTTCATGTCAATGCAAAGCAAATCCCCAAGGATTTTATTCTCAATAAGCTCTTTAATTTTTTGGATGGCGGGTTTATACAGCAAAAGATGCCCCACCAGCAAAACTCCCCTGTTCTTTTCTGCTATTTTATGAAGTGTTTTTGCTTCTGAGACAGATAAAGTCATTGGTTTTTCCAGCAAAACATCTTTATTAGCCAGTAAAATCTCTTGTGCAATTTGGTAGTGAGTATGGGCAGGTGTAGCAACCACAAAGGCGTCTATCGCGGGATTGGTTAATAGCTTTTTGTAATCATCTGTAATATAAAGCTGCGGATATAATGACGCATATTTTTCCCGGACAGACGCCTCTTTTTCTGCCAAAGCGGCCAGCACACCTAATTTTTCCAGCACTCTAAGATAGTTTTTTCCCCAGTTACCGGCTCCTATGAGGGCTATTTTATTTTTTTTCATATTAATACAACCTTTTGTTCAATATCTTTCAGACCTTTTGTGGCATTGCGGGTGTCAACAATTTTCCTGGCTTTTTCAATTAACCATTGGTAATTGATAACCGAATGATCCGTTGTAATGACAACAAGATCTGACGAGCTTACCACTTCTTCCTCCAGCGGTACGGATATAAATTTTTGGGAAAAAATTTCTACTGCTTCAATGTAAGGATCATGATAGCAAATTCCCATACCGTCCTTTAGCAATAACTCCGCTAGCGCTATAGCCGGTGATTCCCGGGCATCATTTATATCTTTTTTGTAAGCCATGCCCATGAGTAAAATTTTGGCCCGTGCCGGAACTACTCCTAAACTGTTCAGGGCACGCAGGATGATTTCCCGAATATAGTAAGGCATTTTCCTGTTGATTTCACCGGCAATGCTGATAAAACGAGTATAAAAACCATATTCACGTGCTTTCCATTCCAAGTAATGCGGATCTACCGGGATACAATGTCCCCCGACCCCCGGTCCCGGATAAAAAGGCATTATACCAAAAGGTTTTGTATAAGCGGCATCAAGCGTTTCCCAGACACTAATCTTCATTTGGTCACATAAAAGCATCAATTCATTAACTAAAGCAATATTGACGGCACGAAAAGTATTCTCGTACACTTTAGCAAGCTCTGCTATCTTTATTTCCGAAACCGGAAAAATTTTTTCTGTAATCTGCTCATAAAAGAAAACGCCAACTTCCAACGAATCCGGTCCAATTCCCCCCACAATTCTGCTCAACTGTTTGGTACCGTAATTACCATCCCCGGGATCCACTCTTTCAGGCGAATGACATAAGTAAAAATCTCTTTCCGCCTTTAAACCGGAGCTTTCCAAAAGAGGCAGAACAATTTCCTCAGATGTCCCGGGATAAACGGTAGATTCCAGACAGATAAGCTGCCCCCTTCTAAGACGCCGGGCAATTTCCCTGACAGAATTTTTTATATGCTGCAAATCGGGTGCCAAGTTACTGGACAACGAAGTAGGTACACAAATAACAATAACATCCATTTGCCCAAGGTCGGAAAAATCAACTTGTGCGGAAACTTTACCTGCTGCAACAAACTTTTTTAGCTCTCCCTTTTCATCAGTACCCAGGATATAGTTTTCACCCCGGTTAAACTTTTGCACACGCTCTTTATCAATATCAATGCCAAGCACGGAAAATCCTTTGCGGGCAAAGTCTAAAGCATTGGGTAAACCCACATAACCGAGGCCGATGATACAAACTTTTGTTTCTCTATTGCTTATTTTCTTTTTTAGCGTTTCCTTCAGTGTTTGGTCCATTAATTGTTGTTCACTCCCTTTATGCAATCAAATTACGAAGCAGCTTCACTAAAGGGTTTAACAATATATAATATGTTTTCATATGAATGAGGTGTGACGAATTTGCTGCCGGAAAGTACAGACTTCAAAGAGAAGCAGCTGATAGAATAAATAAGCAAGCAAGACGCATCACGTTCTTTTCAATGATGCATCTTTCATATCATTTAGGGAGTGCCACCCCTGCGGCAGGCCAACAGCCCTGACCACCCCGCACTTAAGCGGGCCTGTCCCTTAAAAACCCAATTTGCCAGGAAAGAAATCATGTTAGGCCTGATATAATTTCCTGGTATACAAAAAAAAGTTGCAGATTAGGCAAAGAAATCTGCAACTTTTTTTGTTATAGAATTTATTTCTTCATCTGTTAATTCCGGATACATAGGCAGAGATAAAACTTGTGTACATGTCTTTTCTGCGACTTCAAAGTCTCCTTGTTTATAACCTAGGTGAGCAAATGCTTTTTGTAAGTGTAAAGGGACAGGATAATAAACTGCAGTGCCAATCCCGTTTGCCGACAGGTAATTTTTTAATTCATCACGCCGATCTGTCCGTATTGTGTATTGATGATATACATGAAAAACATGATCCGGTGCCGTAGGGCAAATTAAGGCTGAACTGTCGTTCACTATATTTTGTAAAAGCGTTGTGTACAGCCCGGCAATTTCACGCCTGCGCTCTGTCCATTGGGGTAAATATTTTAACTTTTTATTTAAAATTGCCGCCTGCAGTTCATCTAAACGACTGTTACAGCCAATATAATCGTGATAATATTTAATCTTTGCTCCATGCACTCTAAAAACTTTTATTTTTTCCGCTATTTCTTCATCATTGGTGACTACCATACCGGCATCCCCAAAAGAGCCTAGATTTTTTGTGGGGAAAAAACTAAAACAACAGGCATCACCCAGAGAACCGACTTTTTTCTTTTTGTATTCGGCTACAATTGCTTGTGCCGCATCTTCTATGACTTTTAAATGATAAGCTTTTGCTATTTCAGCAATCTCATCCATTTCAGCAGGACAGCCATACAGATGCACAGGTAGAATAGCTTTTGTTTTGGAAGTAATTTTCTCCTCAATGAGGCTTGGATCTATATTCATAGTCTCTGCACAAATATCAACAAATACCGGAGTGGCACCCGTTCTGCTGATGGAACCCGCCGTGGAAAAAAAAGTAAAAGGCGTGGTTATTACTTCGTCTCCCGGACCTATGCCGCAAGCTAAAAGTGTTAAATAGAGTGCATCACTACCATTAGCAACACCTATGCCATATTTTGCCTGGCTAATCTGTGCTATTTTCTTTTCTAAGGTGGCAACATTTTCCCCCAGGATAAACATTCCGCTTTCTATTACTTCTGTTAGAGTGGTTACCAGCTCATCTTTTAGCGCATTATTCTGCCTGACCAAAGTAAAGCTGGGAATGAATTGCTGCTCCTCTGCCAAATCTGCTCCTCCTCTCTTTTTATACGGCAATATATTATATGGGGTAATGCAGAAATTGCTATCTGGCTCTCTATAAAGACGTATTCACAAATACAGTTGAATTTACATACTGTATATCAAATTCGAGTTGCTCTTTGAAGAAACTGTAGGAGCTAAAACAAATGAGTAATTTAAAGTTTCTACCTGCAGGCACAGCTAAAACAGAAAAAAATTTTCTGTTTGCAGTCAGGACTTTTGACGGTGATTACGACTCTGCCCTGTATTTAAATGAAAAACAATTGAATTTTTTTGCACAAAGACCGGGAAATAAAATTACTTTGCAAATTGGCAGCAAAAAAGCAACAGTCAGGATAAAAAAACAAACATTTGATACCAGGGAAAAAATTTTGTATTTGTCAAAGGATGTTTTTGAGCATTTTCCTTTTTCCTTTGATATCCCTTTACTACTAAGCTTCTCTAACAAAAAAATAATTTGTCTGGGGCCCAGTATCGGCATCACCATAAAAGATAAGACACTTAGCACTGTGAAATCGGATTCGGCCTTGGTAAAACGTGCTTTACTGGCAAAAAAATACGGAATCCTGTTTTATTGTTTTGCCCTTGAGCAGGTAAATTGGCAGCAAAATATAGTTCGCGCCTTTCAATTAAATCACGATGATACTAAATGGCTTGAAGTGCTGGTACCTGTGCCCCAAGTGATATATGACATGGGCTCTTATCCAAAACCGCAAACCGTTAAAAGTTTCGCTAAAAAGGGCAATGTCACTTCCCTGCTTTGGGTCAATAAAACTCGTTCAATCAGTAAATATAAAGCCTACCTGGCTTTAAATAGTTCCAAGCAGACAAAATTATTAGTGCCGGACACGGCCCTTTTAAACAAAACCACCTTGGAGGAATATTTAGAAAAATATAGTTTTTGCTATATCAAGCCGGATTTTGGCAGAAACGGGCGTTATGTTTACCGTCTACAAAAAAGTAAAAAAGGATATTTATGCAAAGCCGGCGGCAGCAAAGTAAAGTCCCTGCTCTTCCCGCACGCAAAAATTCTTTTTAGCTTTATCAAAAAACACAAAAGAAATTTTATTATTCAACAGGGAATCACTTTATCTCGCCTGGCCATCTTTCCCTTTGATCTGCGTGTTTTAATGCAAAAAAACAGCACTCAAGACTGGCTTCTAAGTGCAGTAAACTTTCGCATTGCACAGCCCGGTGCCATTGTGACAAATTTTGCTCAAGGAGCAAATGATGAACTGGTTTTACCGGGAGAAAAACTGCCATATCCTGGTCTTACCTGGGATGAATTAAATCGTTTTTGTCTCAATGTGATTTTAGTTATAGATAAATTTTTTGGTCCCCTTGGCGAAATAGGTTTAGATGTGGCTTTGGATCATAACGGCAAGTTGTGGCTCCTGGAGGTTAATACAAGACCCAGTAGCACGGCTTATCGCAATGCTGATGCCGCCACCTGTGAGAAAATTTTCGGCACGCCTCTTAAATATGCCATCTCCCTGATCCGGAGGAAACTAGATGAAAACTTTTAAAATTTTTATTTTGGATCATCGCTCTTACTGTATAAACAGTATTGGTGATTCTTTGGCCCAATTAGGCCACCAGGTAAGTTTTCAATCATCCTGGCATGACGAAGAGATTGAAGCCGGGATCGCATATTTTAGACCGGATATCTTGCTTACTGTGGGTTTCAACAGGCGTCTGTTTCGCTACCTTGAAAGAATCCCTGTACTATGCAAAAAATACCGGTTATTTCACATTTATTGGGCAACAGAAGATTTAATCAATCATCTTGACTGGTCCTTAACTTTTATACAACGGGGAAAACCAGACCTGGTTTGGACCATTCATCCTGCCTGTATCGCAAAATATGAAAAGCTGGGTGTTCCGGCTGCATATTTGAATTTTGCCTTTAATCCCAGGATCTTTCCGGCAAAAACAAAGCGGGATAAAGAAATCTATGATCTCACCTTCGTGGGTTCAACCCATATTTTTAAAGAAACGTATCGTATTGAAAGTTTGAAACAGCTTTTATTTCCACTGCTCCAGCAGAAGAAAAAAGTTGATATCTGGGGCATCGGCTGGAAAAAAGAAGCTGCCAAAATAAAAAGTATTTTTGGCTGTACCGTGCCTTCAGAGTGGGTCCATGGTTTTTTGCCTTATAAAAAAACTGCAAATGTATATCGCTCTTCTAAAATTGTCCTTGGTGTTCAAAATGCAGTAGATCAGCTTACGCAAAGAACTTTTGAAATTTTAGGTTCAGGTGCTTTTATGATTACCAATCGGACCAAAGCACTGGAAGAGTTATTTACGGATCAAAAAGAACTAGTCTTCACCAATTCTCCAGAAGAAACACTGGACTTAATTAATTATTTTTTACCTCGCCCTGAATTGCGTTTGAAAATCGGGCAAAATGCACGAAAGAAAATACTGCAGGACCATACCTACAAACAGCGTTTACAAAAAGTCTGGCCGCAAACTCATACTTTAATCTTGCAGCACCAATTTTCTAGCAAAAGTAATTGGCATAAGGTTGATTGTCCATGAGATTAGGAAAAGTTTTAATAACCGGCGGGGCCGGTTTTATTGGCTCACAGTTGTTAAAAAGAATAATACCACACTGTAAACAGATTTTTGTCATTGACGATTTATCTACCGGGCAAATAAGCGCCATACCGAAAACAAATAAAATTAGTTTTTTTAAGTCCTGCATTACAAATATTGATTTGCTGACGGATCTGCTTCCTCACGTAGACTATATCTTTCATCTTGCTTGCTCCAACCTTCTAAAATCGGTGATTAACCTGGAACGCGATTTTTATGTAAACTTTTACGGTGGTTTTACTTTATTGCGTTTGGCGCAAAAATATTGTCTCAATTTAAAGCGTTTTGTCTATACTTCAACCGCTTCTATCTACAGTGATGCAGAGGTTTTACCGACCACAGAAGATCACTATAAAATCCGCTTACCCTATGCGGCCAGCAAATTTGCCACAGAACATTATTGTGCCGTTTATTACCATTTATATAAACTGCCTGTTTGTGTACTACGCTTATCTAATGTTTTTGGTCCCGGCCAAACTACTGAAAATCCCTATTGTGGCGTTGTAGCCAAATTTTTTGCTGCTGCAATGGCTAAAAAACCTCTAATAATTTACGGAGACGGTCAACAAACAAGGGATTTTACCTATATTGATGATGTAATAGATGCAATTTTACTTGCTGCACGCAAAAAAGAAGCTATTGGTCAGGTTTATAATGTGGGCACCGGATGTGAAACTTCAATTCAGGCCTTAGCGGCTGAAATCATGAAAATTACATCCTATGAAAAAGGGGCAGTTATTTATAAACCTGCCAGACCTATTGATATTGTCTTTAGACGGGCAATTGATGCAAAGAAAATACAAAAGGAGCTTTTGTGGAAATCAAACTTCTTACTGACCGAAGGATTACATGCAACTTATCAATGGCTAAGGCGAGGGGATTATTAGTGAGAATTTTTCAGGGAATCATCGAAATTGCCGGACAAATGGGAACCCTGACGGGAGCTTTAAAAAAAATGGGGCATACTGCCGCCGGCTATAATACTTTTCATTCGTATCTAGGTTATCAAAAACATTTGTTTAATACAGATGCAGCTACTATTAGAGATAATTTCAAACAAATCCTTAATTTCTACGATATTTTTCATTTTCATTATGGCACCACTATCTTTCCAGATTATCGGGATTTAAAAATATTAAGAAAAAAAGGCAAAAGAATTATTATGCACCACTGGGGCAATGATGTGCGCTTTCACGATTTGGCACGTCTCAACAACCCCTATGTTTATACGGGTGATTCACCTCCTAACAAAAAGATAAATCGTAAACTTAAAGTCTTATCTAAATATATTCCTGAGGCAATTGTTCAAGATTATGAAGTATTACCTTATGTTAAACCTTACTATAAAAAGGTTCATGTACTACCTTTAGCCGTTGATTTAAGAAGATTTAAACCTTTTTATCCCGATATACAGAAAAAACGTCCACTAATACTGCATGCACCAACTAATCCGGAATTTAAAGGCACAGCGTATATTGAAGCCGCCATTAACAGTCTAAAAAATAAGTATGATTTCGATTACCGGCGCATAGAAAAAATGGCCAATAACCAGGTAATCAGTTTATACCAGGAAGCTGATATAATCGTTGATCAGATTTTATGCGGGTCATATGGTTTGTTAAGTGTAGAATCTATGGCTTTAGGCAAGCCTGTTATCACTTATATCCGGCCGGATCTTGTTAACACCTTTCCTGGAGATCTACCTGTAGTCAGCGCAAATCCGGATAATATTTACGATGCTATCCAAATGTTACTTGAGCAGCCGGTGTTAAGATATATGCTGGGGGTTATGGGCAGAAGGTATGTAAAAAGACATCATGCCAGCAAAGTAGTAGTTAAAAAACTAATCTCCATTTATAAAGGTCTTCAAACCGGAGGTAAGTAGCCATGTCCCCAGCAAAAAGTATGCTTTTTTTACCCAGAAAGCTGGCAAACTATCGAAATAAAATTTTTCTTGCCTTTGATCTTTCTGCCGTTCCACCTGACATGCAGATTATTTTCATGACCCTGTATCTTCCCCTTTTTGGCAATAAAGACGATCTAAGTGTTATCTCAGTAAGAACAATCAAGGAAAAGTGGAGCCCGAAAAGAATCAACGTTGGCAAAATTCCCGGTTGTTCTGCCCCTTTAAAACTGCAATACCAAAATGAACAAACCCAATTATCTGTTAATGTAACCCGTTTTCGCCAAAAATGGCGCAGGAAAAACTATGGACTTTGTCTTGAACTTAATATAGACAAATCACTTATTCATTTTGGCAATCAAAATCCTTACTTGCTTCTCTCTGCCATCTAAACTTAACCCGACCAAATTATTTAGTAAT
>JAAYSO010000147.1 GCA_012523945.1 Bacillota bacterium | reverse complement strand
CGCCTGCGATTAAAGCCAGCATAAAGAAAGGGAAAAAGGGAATTTGCGGGACAAAACTCATGAAAAGCAAAATACCTGCAGCCAGCATCATCACCCGTGGGAAAGTTAATAGCTGTGTGCCTAAATCCTGACCAAAACTGCCTACACTGGCACTTCTGGTCACCAGCATACCGGCCGCCGTTGCCACTAACAGGGACGGGATTTGTGAAACTAAACCATCCCCGATGGTAAGCACCACATAATGTTGGATGGCTTCTTCCACCGGCATACCGTACTGGAGCACACCGATGGCAAAACCGCCAATAATATCGATTAAAACTATAATAATACCGGCAATGGCATCACCGCGGACAAATTTACTGGCACCGTCCATGGCTCCATAAAAATCTGCTTCCTTCTGCAGGTCTTGCCGCCGGCGGCGGGCTTCCTGCTCATCAATTAACCCGGCATTAAAATCGGCGTCAATACTCATCTGCTTACCGGGCATGGCATCAAGAGTGAAACGGGCGGCCACTTCTGCCACACGGCCGGAACCGTTGGTGATGACCACAAACTGCACAATAGTAATAATGATAAAAATAACTAAACCGATAATATAGTTGTTTCCGGTGACAAAATTGCCGAAAGCGGCAATAATGCTGCCGGCATGGCCTTGGCTGAGGATAAGACGCGTGGCGGCAATACTTAAAGCCAGCCGAAAAAGCGTCACCACCAGTAAAAGGGAAGGAAAAACGGAAAATTGCAAGACTTCGGTGGTAAATAAAGTTAAAAGTAAAATCACTAGAGAAAGAGCAATGGAAACAGTTAATAAAATATCTAATAAGAACGGTGAAAGAGGAATCACAATGATCATGACGATGCCCACCACGGCAGCCGCCACAATCATATCCATATTGCTTCTGATCCACTGCCAGCCGGTTTGGGCCGACAATCTTGCCATCTCATTCACCCTTTCGCTGCCTCAAAAATTATGCTGACCGTCCTTTTGTCCGGTAAACAAAAGCCAGTATTTCTGCCACCGCCTGGTATAACTCCACCGGAATCGTCTCTCCCAACTCCACCTGCTGAAACAAAGTTCTTGCCACCGGCTTATTTTCCACTAAAGGAATGTGGTGTTCCCGGGCCAGTTCGCGAATCCGCCGGGCCAGGACTCCTGCACCTTTTGCCACCACCACCGGGGCTTCATCTTCTTTTTCGCGGTAGCGCAGGGCCACAGCCAGTTCTGTGGGGTTGGTGATGACCACGGTGGCACTGGGTACATCATGCAGCATGCGCTGCATGGCAATTTTGCGCTGTGTTTCCCTGATCCGCGCCTTCAGCTGCGGATCCCCTTCCATTTCCTTTAATTCATCCTTAATTTCCTGTTTACTCATTTTTAAACTTTTATAATATTCATATCGCTGGTACATTAAATCGGCTGCCGCCAGGGCAGCAAAAGCCACGGCAATACGTATGGCCAGATTTAATCCCAGTGAACTTACAATTTCCCAGGTATTAGCCGCATTTTGATACAGCACGACAAATAAAGTTTCAAAATTTGCCCGCAGGAAGTTCCAGGCTACCAAAGCAACAATGACTACTTTTAAGATTGATTTTAGCAATTCAACTAAAGCACGCTTGGAAAAAATTCTTTGCAAACCGCTTAAAGGATTAATGCGTTCAAGTTTTGGGGCCAGCAGTGAGGGAGTAAATAAAAACCCTACCTGCAGGTAGCTGGCAGCAACAGCTGCCACGAAAGCCGTCAGTAAAACCGGCCCCAACAGGAGTAATAAATCGCTTACCACTCCTCCCGCCAGGGCGGCAAGATTACCTGGCGTCAATATTTCGGCGTTCATTTCCAGGTATTTGCGCATCACCTGTAAAAAGTTTTGCCACAAAGTAGGACTGAGGGCCAGAAGCAAAACGGTCAGAGCCAGTAAATTCACGGCCGCATTTAATTCACTGGACTTGGGCACCTGGCCTTTTTTGCGCGCTTCTTCCAAACGCCGCGGTGTCGGGTCTTCCGTCTTATCCCCTTCGGCAAAAAGTTGTAAGTCAAGCAAAAGCAGCGGCTTTACAAAAGGCGCATCAGGATCAGGAGATTCTCCTGGATTTTGGCAAAAATATTTTCCAGTACAGGGATCAGATAAGGCAGAATGAGAAAAATTGAAAATAGTGCAACCCCTACCTTCAGCGGCAGCCCCACCAGAAAGACATGCAGTTGGGGCACCGTTTTTGCGATCAAACCCAGGGCCAAATCACAAAAGAAGAGAATGGCCAGGATGGGTGCGGCCAATTGCAGAGCAATTTGCACCATTTGGGCAAAAAACTCAATAAAGGGCGGTATCAGGCCCGCATGAAACACTACTCCTCCCGGCGGCACCAGGGCCACAGAACGGGACAATGCTATAAATAAATGATGATGTGCATTGGTGACAAAAAAGACGATTAAAGTCAAAAGGTAATAAAACTGGCCGTAAATAGTTACCTGGCCGGCAAACATGGGATCAAAAACACTGGACATGGCAAAACCGGCTTGTAAGTCCAGATATTGTCCTGCCATGCGCACAGCGGCAAAAATCAGCTGCACCAAATAGCCTAAGGCCAAACCTAAAACGACTTCCGCCATCACCGCCAGGGCGTAGGAGAAAAAATGCTGTGGTAAGGCCAGCGGTGTTTGTACCCCGGCCAGGAAGACCAGGTAGGAAAAAAGGGCCGCAAAACCGATTTTTGTCAGTGCCGGTGTACCGCGCCAGTTAAAAAAAGGCAATACCATCATTAGAGTGGCAAAACGCATAAAAAGCAGAAAATATACCGACCAATAAGCAATAAATTGTGCTACCGGCATCTTTTACTCCTACATACCTAAAGTAGATATTTGCGTAAACAACCTGGTGGTAAGACCAATCATTAAATTCAGCATCCAGTTGCCAAAAATCAAAAGCCCAAGAAAAATGGCAATAATTTTCGGCACAAAAGTCAATGTCTGCTCCTGAATTTGTGTGGTGGCCTGAAAAATGCTGATTCCCAGCCCCACCAGCAAACTAATTATAAGTAACGGTCCTGCCACCATCAGGGCCGTTAATACGGCTTCCTGGGCAATGGACATCACATATTCCTGTGACAAATCATTCTCCCCCTAACTGAAGCTTTCCACCACAGACTTAATCACCAGATGCCAGCCATCCACCATCACAAATAATAGCAGTTTAAAAGGCAGTGAAACCATCACCGGCGGTAGCATAAACATCCCCATTGACATTAAAGTACTGGCCACCACCATATCAACAATTAAAAAAGGTATAAAAAGCATAAAGCCCATTTGAAAAGCTGTTTTCAGCTCGGAAATGACAAAGGCGGGAACCAGAATGTTCAGGGGTACTTCATCGCGCGTCTGGGGACGCGGTGCGTCTGCAATGGTATAAAAAAGGGCCAAATCCTTTTCCCTGGTGTGGCGGAACATGAACTCGCGCAACGGCCTGGCGCCAATCTCCAGAGCTTCTTCCTGGGTTAGCTCCTGGTTTAAATACGGCTCCACCGCCGTGGTGCGGATTTCCTGATAAACAGGCGACATGATAAAGATGGTTAAAAGTAGAGCCAAGCCGATTAAAACCTGGTTGGGCGGTGCCTGCTGTGTTGCCATGGCACTGCGCAGAAAAGACAGCACTACCACAATGCGGGTAAAAGAAGTCATAAGGACTAAAATAGCAGGCACTAAAGTTAAAACAGTTAGCAATAATAGGAGCTGCAAGGAACCTACAACCTGCTCCGGTTCCGTAGCAGTGCCGATATCAATGTTCAAATTTGGTATGGGTAAAGGCTGCGCCTGTGCCGGTAAAGCAAAAATCAGCACCAGCAGGGCTGCCATGCAACAGATCAATAGTTTTTTTCTGCCGGTATTAATCATCGTCATCACCCTGCTGCCCGACAAAAGGAAATTTATTCATCCTCGCTTGCAAAGTTTCGGCAAAGCAGCCGGAAACAGCTTTTTTTTCCGGTAACATAATTTCCTCGGCACTGATTTCCTGTAAATAAGAAATTTTGGTTGGCGTTATGCCAATTAAAAAGTAGCGGTTTCCGACTTTCACCAGACAAAGTGAAATACGGGGAGCAACAGCCAAACGTTCAATAATTTCCAAATTACGCTGTACAGAAATACCACCGCGCTGCAGAAGCGGCACCAAGTATCGCAAACTGCCATAGGCCAGGACAAGCACCAGCAGTAAACTGCCCACAACCTTTAAAAAAGCCAGAAAACTGTCCATTTTACTCTTCTTCCCCGGTTTTTGCTTTTTGCGGCTGAAATTCAACAATGCGGCAGGCGATATCTTCGTTAATAACCACGACTTCTGCATCAGCAAAACGCTCACCGTTAACGCGCAATACGGCATTATCACCGGCGGCACTGTCAAGCCGGATTATCGAACCTTCCTCCAGTTGCAGGATTTCCCTTACCGTTAAAGTGGTCCGGCCCAGTTCCAGTGAAAGTTTTACCCCCACGTCGCGGAAAAAAGTTAAATCTCTTTTTTTGGTGCCGAGAGGCTGTGGTGTCAGCTCCGGAAACTCGACTTTTTCCACCATAAACTCCTGGGCAGTTTCATTTTCCTCCGCTACCGGCGTCGTCTCTTTTGGGGGAGGACTTGCGGCCGGCTCATTTGCTTCCGGAGTTGCAGAGATAGGTTTTTCCGCCTGCAGGCGGGACATTAGTTCTTCAATTTCTTGCTGCGACAAATTTTCTGCACTCATAGCACACCTCTATTGAATAATAAAATCGGTGAAATAAATATCTTTAATCGCCTCCCTGCCCAGCACATCATTTGTCGCTGCCAGCAGTTCAGCCCGCAGCTTTTCTATGCTGTCTTCCTTGGCCAAATCTAAAGCAGACCAGCGTCGCAATACGGTAATGGTCCTGTCACGCAACTGAGATTGACGCATCTCCAGCTCCTCCAGCAATTCTTCCTCTTCAAAGGCAAGCACCACGCCTGCTTTTAGATAACGACGCTGATTGCTGTCGTTAAGATTGACGGTGAATCCCTCCGGACCAAAAAGTTCATAGAAAGTTTCTTCCTGCTTTTCCACTATAGCCGTTTGCTTGGGCAGAGAAAAGAAAGCATTGCCTCGACCCAGGTTATAGACACCAAGCAATAAAAATAGCAGCAAAATTAATCCGACAAAGACCAGCAACACGATCAGGAGTACCGGTGACCTTTGTTTCTGTTCGCCTGCATTGGCAGCCATTAATCATGACCCCCCTTATCCAGCAAATTAACATTAGAGATTACAATATTAACGCGGCGGTTGCGGGCTCGGCCTTCCACCGTTTCGTTTGTAGCAACCGGGTGATATTCTCCATAGCCTGTGGCCAGAAAACGTTCCGGCGGCATATGGTGCTTTTCAATAAAATAGCGAACGACACGAACTGCCCTGTCCACGGACAGCTCCCAGTTAGAAGGGTAGCGGGCCGTGTTAATGGGAATATTGTCTGTATGTCCTTCCACGATAATCTGATTGGTTACGCTTTTTAAAATGCCTGAAATTTTCTTTAATACTTCTGCAGCTTCCTCCTTAATTTCCGCCCGCCCTGAATCAAATAAAATATTGTCTTCAATTTCCAGCACCACTCCCCGTTCTTCCAAACGGGGATGGACATAGTCTTCCATGCCTTGCTCCAGGATGTAGAGCTTCACCGCTTCATAGGTAATAATAATGGGATCAATTTGTGCCGGCGTCTCTATAGGGGGCGAATCATCCTCCTCATTTTCAGCAGGCAAGGGAGTGCTCTCCAGCACTCCCTCATGCCCCAAGAAGGCTACTTGGATGGAGGAGAGCACTTCCTGAAAACGCTGCACGTCAATGACGGAATAAGAATACAGCAGGATAAAAAAGGTCAGCAGCAACGTCACCATATCGCTGTAAGTCAACAGCCAGCTGGGAGTGCTGTCTGTCTCGCTGCCTGCACGTCTTCTACGCCTAGACATTCTCATACACCATCTCTTCTGCTCTTTCTTCTGCTTCGGCTCTTTCCATTTCCGCTCGCTGCTGTGGTGAAGCAAATGCTTTTAGTTTTTCCTGCAGAATTCTCGGGTTCATTCCGGCCTGGATTGCCAGCACACCTTCAATGGCCGCCATTTTTACGGCAATTTCCGCTTCGCTGCGAATAGCAAGTTTGCCGGCCATGGGAATGAAAATTAAGTTCGCCATAAGTGATCCGTAAAATGTCGTAATGAGCGCCACAGCCATCCCCGGCCCGATATTGCTGGGATCATCAAGGTGGGCAAGCATTTGAATTAAACCAATCAAAGTCCCGATCATCCCGAAAGCAGGCGCCAGTGACCCCCAGGTGCGGAAAACATCCTGTCCCAGTTTATGGCGTGCGGCAATGGAATCAAGTTCTGTTTCCATAATATCCCGTATTGTTTCCGGCTCCAGACCGTCAATCATCAGCTGCATCCCGTTGACCAGGAAGGGGTCATCCAGATCCTGCAGGTCATCCTCCAGCGACAGCAGTCCTTCCCGGCGTGCTTTCTGTCCCAGGCGCACAAATAGCTGGATCAGTTCACCAATATCATCTACATCTTCCAAAAAGGCATTTCTTGTCACCTGGAACACCATTTTCATCTGTGGAATCTGGAAATTGACCAAAAGCGCCGCAAAGGAGCCGCCGATTGTAATCATAAAACTAGGCAGGTGCACGAAAGATGACAGTTTTCCCCCCATGGAGATGGCACCAACAACCAGTGCAAGACCCAGCACAATCCCCAAAATGGTCAGAATATCCATCCGCTGCTGCATAATTAATCACCTCATATTATTACCGCTTCAGATTTACCACTTCCTGCAGCAATTCATCCGATGTGGTAATGACACGCGAGTTAGCCTGATAAGCCCGGGTAGTGGTAATCATTTCCGTAAACTCATAAGACAAATCCACATTAGACATTTCCAGGGCAGACGTTTCAATGGTACCGCGGCTCTCTTCACCGGGAGCACCAATATTCGGCTCGCCTGAGTTGGCCGAAACCGTATACACGTTACCGGACGCCTTCAGCAAACCTTCCGGGTTGGCAAAAGTGGCAAGGGCAATCTGGCCTAAATCTTTTACCATCCCGTTAGAGTAAATACCGCTAACAACACCACTGGAACCAACCATGTAGCTTTCCAGTACCCCTACCGGGAAACCGTCCTG
>JAAYSO010000146.1 GCA_012523945.1 Bacillota bacterium | reverse complement strand
GTTTTTTCCTATAAAGGTTGACCAATATTGATCAGAAGCAGAGATATTACCGGAAAAGCCAGCAGGAGCGCCAGATGAACAAAATCTGCGATTAAGAATGGTACAATGCCACTGTATATAGTTTTCAGGGATATTCCCGACATGCCACTCAGATAAAAACAGTTCATGCCTAAAGGCGGGGTTATCTGACCTATACCAATGAGTTTCACCAGTATAACGCCAAACCAGATAGTATCAAACCCCAGTTGTACAATTAGCGGATACAGAATTGGAATAGTTAAGACTACAATTGCTCCCTCCGGCAATATACACCCGAGAAACAGGTAGATGATTATCATAACAAACATTATTACAAAAGGCGGGACATCGAGACCAACCACAAATTCCCCAATCATGAAGGGGACTTTACTTACAGTAAGGAATGCTTGAAAAAGATAGATGCCTGCAATCAGGAAAAGAATCATCCCTGTCAATAAACCGGCTTCAACAATACTTTTTACAATGCCTTTGCCCGTGATATAGCGCTTAATCAACACAATTATCAGGGCACCAAAAGACCCTACGGCACCGGCTTCGTTTGGTGTAAATTTACCGGCATAAATCCCGCCAATGACCAGGACAAATAATAGTAAGATCGGCAGAACGTCTCTCAACGAACGTAGCCTTTCCCTCATGCTATATTTAAAACTGGGCGGACCCATTTGGGG
This sequence comes from Bacillota bacterium, assembly GCA_012523945.1. Lineage (GTDB taxonomy): Bacteria > Bacillota > Dethiobacteria > Dethiobacterales > Dethiobacteraceae > JAAYSO01. The sequence continues at coordinate 13,132 of JAAYSO010000146.1, read as the reverse complement.
ATTTAAACGACACAATACATAAACTAAACCAATATACAGAATAACCTGCAGAACACCGGGCAAGATGCCGGCTACAAACAATTGACCAATAGATTGTTCTGTCAAAAGACCATATAAAACAAAAACAAAGCTGGGAGGTATCATGATGCTGGCGGTACTTCCCGAAGCTATTGACCCCGCAATCAATCTTTCATCATAGTCATATTTTTGCATCTGCGGTTTGGCAACTTTGGACATAACCGCAATTGAACTGACACTGCCTCCTGTCACTGCACCCATTAGACCGCAGGCAGCTATGGTTGCTCCCGCCAATCCCCCGCGCAAATGTCCAATCCACTTATGTGCCGTGCCATACAGATCGGAGCCCAGTTTTGTTTCAGCAATAATCATTCCCATGAGCACAAACATTGGAATTGTTATCATATTGTAGTTGGTAATTTGCCCGTACGGCCCTGCTCCAATCATCATAAATGCCTGCTCTGGACCCAGGACAACAATTAAGCCAATGATGCCGACAATAGCTGCTGCAGCACCGACCCACATGCCCAAAGCCAACAGTAAAAATAGTACCAGAAGACCAATAAAACCCAGCAACTCAGGACTCAATGCTGTTCACCTCATCTTTACGCGAAAGCAATAGTGCAATAATTGCCAAAGATAAAACAATATACCCGGCAGTCATGATCCAGTAGAAAGGATAGTATGGTACTCTGATTAATGAGTATGTTCGCTTAACCAGTTTCAGATAGACAGCTGTTGAGGCCGATTGCCAGGCAAGCATGACACTCACGAACAATGATAGAAAAAGCACAAAGATATTTGCAAAGGACTGGAATTTTTTCGGTAAATATTCTAAAACGAATGTAATTTTCAGGTGCCTGGCTTCCAAAGCGCATCTTGGAAATACCAGCACCAAACCGGACATAAGCATTTGACTTATCTCAATTGCCCCAACAATCGGATTGTTAAAAGCAAAACGCATAAAAACATCTGCAGTAAGAAACAACCCTATCACAGCCACCAGCGCCAGGGCAATATAGCTTAAAACATTGCTCAATGTTTCTACAAACTTGACAAACTTCAACTGATCAACCTCCATCTTGCGACATGAGCAGATTTAAAAGTTGCCGGCCGGCAGACTATAATGTCCGAGGGGCAGCCCTCATATTCTGCCGGAAATTGTAAAGGCCCACCCCTCAGCATAACTTCTCCTGCCAATTCATGTTGTCTTTCTTTTTAATAAGAAGAAATTAACTCCAACATGCGGTCATAGACCTTACGTGCCGGTTTTCCCTTGGCTTCATGCCGTTTAATTACTTCCTCGTGTAAAGGCAGGCATTTGTCAATCCAGACTTGAACCTCATCAGCAGTAAGACGCGTAATGGTGTGTCCAAGCTCTTCGGCCGTTTTTAAAACATACGCATTTGTGTCCTTCTGGTTTTGTACAAGGCCTTCGCGCAGTGCCGGTTCTTCTTCATCAAAGAGTGCCTGTAAGTCAGAGGGCAGACTATTGTAGAAATCCGGATTCATTACAAGGACATAAAGCTCCATGACAAGCCCGCTATCTCCCATGATGGCGATGTTTTTCATCAGGGGGGTTAAGTTAAATGCGTTGATCACGCCCAAAGCGGCAATCATGCCGTCCACCATTCCTCTTTCTGTGGAGGTATACCAATCTCCGGGTCCCAAAGTCATCGGTGTGGCACCCAGTTGATTGACAATATCACTATAAAACCCGGAAGCGATAAACCGCATCCCTTTGATGTCATCCGGTGTTTTCACAAATTTTTTCGTGGTATAAAGATGTGCCGGTCCCCCTCTGAATTGGGTATATAGCTTCATGCCGAGGGATGTATATTCTTCCTGCAACACTTCAAATTCTTCCAGCATCTGACCATATATTTCTGTTCCGGCTTCTAAAGAAGGCCATGCCAGCCCCGGCAGAAGAAGTAATTCCAATGTCATATTCCCGGGAATATTAGTGATAGCCATCCATGACATGTCCGCTACTCCGGAAGCAACTCCACGGGGGATTTCAGTCGCGTCAGGAATTAAGGAATTTGACCAGTAGTGAGTAAACTTTATGCGACCATTGCTTTTTTCTTCTATCCTTTCGGCCCAAGCCAAAATCACCTGGTTTGTCGAGGTAACTTCCGGGGTTGTATGATTAAACTTAACCTCGAAAACCTTTTGCTCATCAACTTCTTCATTATCAACTTGATTGTTGACCTGATTGTCTGCTTGTTTGTTGGAACACCCGGTCACGACAACCAGCGCAAACAAAACAGCTAAAACTACCAAAAAATAATACACGAGCCTCTTTTTCATAATTACCCCCTCCGTAATTAATTATTGTCCGTATGTTTCATTCAGACGCACTTCTCCCTTGCAAATTAAACAAATATCATGCAAAGTCTGAATTTTCTGCATCTCTTTGCTCTGTTTATTTTATGGATAATTGATTACAACTAACATGGTGGCCGGCAGGTTGGTCTCATTTAAAATAGATCTTCCCTCGTTGGGACCAATATACAAAGAATCCCATTTGCGCAGCACGATTTTTTCCCCGTCTTTACTGGTTACTGTGATCTCCCCTTCCAAAACAAAGTAAATTTTTTCAGTTGGGGATTCATCATATTCTGCACCTCCGTTTGGCAGAAAATGAGACATTCCCAGCCAAAACTTTTGCGCTCCCGACTCTTCTTTACCCTGCAGCCTGATAGCAGTCATATTAAAATGCTTTGCTGCATCATAGGGCAGACAATCTTTGAGCTCCCTTTTAACCATCTGCATCCTCCTCAAATCATTAAATTAGGATAAATCCAGGGTTTAAAAACTTGGCATACCTTGAGTTTATTCTGCCAATCCATCCCGAATGATCAGATCTGCTTCTGTATGTTGCAAAATATCTTCCACTGATGAGCCCGGCATAATCTCTTTTAAAACAAGTCCTTCCGGTGTAACTGCAATCACAGCTTTTTCCGTTACAATCAGATCCACCTTCCCCCGGGCTGTAAGGGGCAGCGTGCACTTTTTCACAATTTTAGGTTCACCTTTGGCTGTGTGCAACATGGCGACAATAACCCTGTTGGCGCCTGCCAACAAATCCATCGCACCACCCATTCCCGGCACCATACTGCCGGGAATAATATGGCTGGCAATATTACCCTGCTCATCAACCTGTAAAGCTCCCAACACTGTCAAATGGATATGTCCGCCACGGATCATGGCAAATGAGGTGGCGCTGTCAAAAAAACTGGCTCCTTTTTGAATATGTACAAACTGATTGCCGGCATTGATTATGTTCTCATCCTCTTCTCCTTCTGCACAGAGCGCACCCATGCCAAGAATACCGTTCTCGGATTGCAGCGTAACAGACATACCCTCGGGTATGTAGTTTGCAACCATTGACGGCAAGCCGATTCCAAGGTTTACCACATATCCGTCCTGCAATTCTTCGGCTACCCGGCGGGCTATCATTTCTTTTGCATTAAATCCCATTACATTTCAGCTCCTACGATATAATCCACAAAAATACCGGGAGTCATCACATATTCCGCTTTCAATTCTCCTGGCTGAACAATTTCCTCCGCCTCAACAATGACAAGATCTGCAGCCATAGCCATCACCAAGCTAAAATTCTGTGTCGTTCCCTTGTAAAAAACATTTCCCAACGTATCGACCACAGACCCTTTAATAATTGCCACATCTGCTCTGAGCGGAAACTCCAACAGGTACTCGGCACCATTCACAGTCAATTTTTGCTTACCCTCTTCAACTGAGGTGCCAATTCCTGTAGGAGTTAAAAAACCACCCAGTCCGGCCCCGCCGCAACGGATCCGCTCTGCCAATGTTCCCTGGGGGATCAGCTCCACTTCCAACTCACCGGCATTCATCTGCCTGCCCGTCTCAGGATTTAATCCTATATGTGAAGCGATTAACTTTTTTACACAGCGATGTGTTATTAACTTCCCTATCCCCTTGCCGGGAACAGCTGAATCATTGGCTATCACGGTTAAATTTTTGATGTTATTTTTTATCATCAAATCTATTAAGGCTTCCGGGCTTTTAACAGCCATAAAACCACTAATCATAATCGTACAGCCACTTTTTATCATTTTTACTGCTTCATTTATACCAATTACTTTATTCATAAAACCCTCCTTGCTCTTTCACTTTCAGCTTCACTAATTAAAAATCTGCTTCGCAATTAAACAGAAGCTGCACACATTTGTAGCATTTTACATAATAATTTCTCCCTGGAGTGACTTCATTGTAGTATGAAAATAAAGAAAATTGAAATATAAATATACAATGACCTTATAAAATAAATTTATCAACTTGTATATTGATTACATGGCAATTTAGCGGCATATTAAAAACCTTGCAGCATATAAAGCTACAAGGAAAGCTTATGACTTTAAAAGAAAAGTCGTCATTTTCCCAGGTGGCTTGCAGGGTGCATTTGCAGTCCCACTTTGTTATGAGCTCATAAAATAATTGGATTTACTAACAAGGTAAAATTAGTTAATATAGTTTTAGTTAAGCTTACCTTAAATCAAGTTCTTCACTCACTTATAAGCTTAAAAATTATTAATTAGTAGAGGAGGCAGGTTATATGGATAAGCGCCGGAAAGTGCCTGTGACTGAACAGGACAAAAAGAAATCTTATTATAAATACTACCTGGAACCAATGGTAGAACCTCCTGCGGAAAATATTCAAAAGGTGTTGGCAGGCCCCATTGATCCGGCAAAGGCTCTACCGGTCCATGAAAGGAATCGTTTGTTTGAACCCGGCTATTTTGAAGAGGAAATTGGTTATTGTGTTATGCCGGATGGAACCGGTTACATTGCAAACCTTGTGAAAATGCCGGGTGTAACCGGTGAAATGTTTGACTGGTGGTTTGCCTGGCATGGACTTGACAATCTACGCTATACCATCTGGGACAATGAAGATCATTACCGTGCTGAATCCATGCAGAAGGAAAAGGCTAAAGATCCCCTGTTGTCTTACAAAGAACGCTATTGGGATACCACCCATCTGGTCTATGAAGATGTAGGGATGGGACCGGAAAATATTGTTATTCATTTTAAAAACCCAGGAGATATGGGTTTTGATACCTCAAAAATCGGCACCGATGCCTGCTCTACAATTGTTTGCGCCAACGGTCCGACTATCATGTGTCATTTTGTTCGCCCCATAGAAGGCGGTGTTGAGTTGCGCACACGTTTCTGGATGGGGTATACCGTCAGGAACAAAGTAGCTTACAAAGTAATGCCGGACGGAGTGCGCATGCCGGAAGAACCATTAAAAGCTCTTACTCTGCATAATATCAAAGAATTCACGAATCTGGCCAGACTGTTACCGCGAATCTTCCCTGAAGAACGGGATAATTTTTAATAGTTAAGGAGTGTTACTATGATTGATACAAAACATCAAATTATCTTCAATGCTGAAGATTGCGTCGGTTGCAAACTTTGCTACAAAGCATGTTTTGTGGATGTTATACGGTGGGATGAAGAAAAGAACCAACCTGTTTTTAAATATGTAGAAGACTGCGAGCACTGCTTTTGGTGTGAAGCTCTTTGTAAAAAGAAATGCATCAAGGTGATCCCTGATTTTGCCAGTGAAAAATTACTGCAGACATTTGATCGTTATCTCTAAAGGGGGAAATATGAATGGACATGTACGGGCATGAAAACCTACGTGCTGATATATTAATTATCGGTGGTGGAGTAGCCGGACTGACAGCAGCAATTTCTCTAAAAGAAATCAACCCGGAACTTGATGTGCTGATTGTTGAGAAGCAAACAGCAGGATATTCGGGCAAAGCTTGCAGAGGCGGCGGCGTACTCCAGTATTTTGATTTTGACAAAATAACGCCGGAACAGTTTGTGGAGTACCATGTGCATAATATCGGCTGCCACTTGGGTGATCAGGAATTACTGCTCAAATATGTTTCCATGAACAATCATATGCTTGATAAATTGGTTGAATGGGGCGCGAAGCTTCCCAAACGTGCTGATGGCAGCTATGCAGTTATTCCTACCGGTCCCATGACAGGGATTATAGGTGTTGATCTGGATATTACCATTAGGCTCCGGAGAACGGCAGAAAAAATGGGTGTCAGATTCTTGGATAAAGTTACAGTTTCCGATCTGCTGACTGCCGGGGACAAAATAGCCGGTGCAACAGGTTACAGTATTTTGGACGGGACATTTTATACTTTTAACGCAAAATCTGTTATTTTGGCAACCGGTAGCCAGAATTACCGGATTGGGCCGATGTGGGGCAGCGGCAGAGGTGATGGAATCGCCGCCGCATACCGCGCCGGTGCCGAAATGCGAAATCCTGAGTTCGGTAACTTTGCTCAACTGGTAAGAGTACGGAGTCATCGGGAAGTTGTCTATGGCGAAAACTATATGTACAATCAACTGGATGAACATATTACAAAGAATTTCCGCTCCGGTCCGGAACCTGATATCAGTAGTACAGCAATTGCCGAGTGGTTTATGCAAATGTCAATGGCAAGGGGTCCAATTATCTTAAAACCTGAAAATCACGGGGGATCTTTAGAGTCAATGTGGGACCGCCCGTTCGGGTCGCCTTTCTGGAAGTTAAATGAAGAATGGGCTGATAAAGTCGATGAGGATTGGGAAGTCTGCCCAATGTTTATTGGTGAGCAATCTCCGGTTAAAGTGGACCATAGTATGCAAACCACTATCCCCGGCTTGTATGCCATCGGTGATGCAAGTTATTGCGGATCAGCAGCCCCGGGTGCAGTTCCGGCACCCCCGGGCCGCAATCGTGGTTCCGGTATTTTAAACGCAGTTTTTGCCGGTATAGTATGCGCACAGAGTGCAGCGGAAAATGCAAATAATAATTCACTACCGCCTATTGACAAGACACAAGTCGAAGACTGCATGACGCGTGCTTATGCTCCTTTGTTACGGGAGTCAGGTTGTGATGCTAAAGATGTTATCCGCTATATCCAGAAGGCAGTGGGCCCAATGGAACGGTCTGTCTATATGAGCGATCATCGCATCGTTACAGCTTTGCGCTATGTTGAAAAGGCAAAGGAGCTGGCCGGCTCAATGAAAGCCAGCGACTTCCATGATCTGCTTGCCTGTCATGAAGCAAACGCTATGGTGCTTTCAGCAGAGATGCAATTCCGGGCAGCAGCAATGCGAACAGAATCAAGAGGCTGGTTTTTACGGGAAGATTACCCGGAAATGGACAACAAAAACTGGCTGAAGTGGATTATTGTGAAAAAAGAAGGCGATACGATGAAGTTTAGCACAGAAGCTGTACCCTATGATAAATGGCCAATCAAACCGAATGTATAAGGAAATGTATAATTTCAAAAAATTTCACAGCCCCCGGTTTCTTGCCTTTGGCAAAGAACCGGGGCTTTTCTGTTCACTTGCTCCGCTAACAATTACTCTATCTTTTCTGCCAATCAGACCGTAGGATTGCATACTGTTTAACATCCCAGTATTTGTTTTTGGCAAATATTTTTTCCCGGATAACACCTTCAAAACTCATACCGACTTTTTGCATTACCCGTCCCGATTTCTCATTGGGTAGGGAGTGACAGCTCTCTATTCTGTTTAACCCCATTTCTTCAAAGGCAAACTGTAGTACCCGGCTTACAGCTTCCGGCATAATTCCCTGGCCCCAATATTTCCTGGACAGAACATAGCCAATTTCCGCACTTTTATTTTTCAGATCATACCGCGGTATCCCAACAGAACCAATCAATTTGCCTGTAGATTTTAAAACAATACCCCATTCTCCTGCTTCATCTTTTTCATATTTGTCAAGAATGATATTAATGAAACTTCTTGCTTCTTCTATGGACTTATGTGTCTCCCAGGTCATAAATCGTGACACTTCGGGATCTGAACCGTATGCGAAAATATCATCTGCATCCTGCAGCGTAAGTTTTCTCAGAATTAATCTTTCCGTCTCCAGCTGTGGTGTGCCTTTAAAAACTAAATCCGGCATAAACTTTACCCTCCTTCCAACACTTCTGCATTTGCCATATATAGTTATATTTTTACACCCCCTGGATTAAATCCCTTCTGTTGTATCCAATAAATCCGGCTACAGTTAGCACCGCTGCGATGAGTATAAGTATTATTATTTGGATATAATTTATCTCTTCAATTGGTACTTGCGGGATATGGCCAAAGGGAGTAAGTTGAGACATCCAACCAGGCAACTGCAGCATATCGCCTAAATATGCCACAAAAAACGTATATCCCAGGTACAGCCAGGTTAAGCCGGTTAGTTTTGGTATAAAACCAATCAATAATACGGCTAACCCTACCATAACCCAAATAGCCGGCAGATAAACAAAACCTGCCTTCAGCAAAGTATAAAGTGGTAATTTATCTTCCATGACAAAACTTGCAGCAGACCAAAATCCCATGATTGACACCAGTTGGATAAGAGGAGCAGCAATAATGGCAATGAGCGTATAACTGCCAATCATCCTATTTCTGGAAACAGAACCGGCAAAGACTTGTTCCGTTCTGCCTCTTTTTTCTTCGGCCCAAAGCTTAAGGATATACATTAAGGTAGGTACCGTTCCAATTATACTTAAAATAATAACAAGCATAACCATGAATCTTTCAGTCAAAGTAAAACCTTCTGCCACCGGTATCATTTGCCGGATCATTTCACTGCTATCCAGGAAACCCTCCAAATCTCCCAAAATAGAACCATAGGAAACACCCAGGACAAACATGCCTACCAACCAGGCGATAAGAACTGTTTTCTGTAACCTTAATGCTAGCCCCAGGGGGGATAAAAGCAGTTTGGAAGCATGTTTTCTGCCCGGTCTTGTGGGGATAAAACCGGCTTCCAGGTCTCTAATGGAGTTTAAATATAACGCCAACGCAAATAAGACGATGGATATGCCTACAGTGATAAAAACAGGCCACCAGTAGTTATTGACATAAACTTCAGTTCGCAAAATTAAGCCCAAAGGAGAGATGAGTGACAGTATTTCATTATCTATGTCTCCTACCCCTCTAATTAAATAGGCAATGATCAAAAAAGCAAAGGAATAACCGATTGTGGAGCGGGCATTAGTGGTAAGTTGGGCCAATAAGCCGGTTATGGCCGCAAAGCAAATACCAATGGCACCGATGGCAGCTCCGTAAAGCAGAGAACCTGCTAAATCCATGCTTTCCAGACCTAAAGCGTACAAGCCAAAACCTACTGCCAGGGCCAATACTATATTGGTGAAGACGGCAATTAAAAAGGTAGCGGCAAGAGGAGATAAAAAGCCTACCGGAAGAGAGCGGATCATTTCAATGCGCCCTTCTTCTTCATCTTCCCTGGTGTTTTTTGTAGTTAATAAGATGCTCATGATTCCTACGGCTATAGCTGTAAAAGCCAACATGAAATGCGCCATCATGGCACCGTCTGTATAGTTATCCAGACCATACCCTGGGCCAAGCATAAAAGTAACGGCTGGATTTTTCATAGTTTCCGCCATAATCTGCCTTTCGACAGCCGAGGAATATAGAGTCGGCAGCATTGCGCCAATAAGTACTGTGAATACAGTTAGGGAAATTAGCCAGATAAGTATCTTGACACGGTCTTTTTTTAAGATGAATCGTGCTAAAACTCCTGTATGCGTATACTGTCTTAACATTATACTTCCTCCCCCTCCCTCTGATAGTGCCTTAGGAATAAAGCTTCCAAAGTGGGAGGAGCACTTTCCAGCTTGATAACGCCAAACTGGCTGACATATCTCATAACATGAGCCAATTCTTCTGTATCGACCTGGAAATAAATTGTATCATCTTTTTCTTCCAGATCATGAATACCTTTTAATTCATTCAAGTTTTTAATCGGTTCTTTGGTTTGAATAGTGATGCTGGTTCTGGTTAAGTGGCGTAATTCTTCTAAACTGCCTGATTCTATGATTTTACCCTGGCGGATGATACTAACCTTATCACATAATTTTTCAACTTCTGAAAGGATATGACTGGAAAGCAGCACGCTTTTTCCTTCTGCTTTAGCCTCCAGAATGCATTCCTGAAAAACCTTCTCCATTAAAGGATCAAGTCCTGAGGTAGGCTCATCTAGAACATACAGATCTGCATCTGCCGCAAAGGCAGCAATTAGAGCAACTTTTTGTCTATTACCCTTTGAATAGGTGCCGCACTTTTTAGACGGATCTAAATTAAATCTTTCAATCAGTTCCTCACGGCGGTTTTGCTTGTGGGAGGCGCGCAGCTTAACAAAAAGATCTATTACTTCACCACCGGTCAGGTTAGGCCAGAGCTTTACTTCACCGGGAACATAGGCAATTCTCTTGTGTATTTCCACAGCATCCTTCCAGGCATCTTTGCCAAAAATCTTTGCCTCACCGCCAGTGGCTTTTAAAATACCCAGCATGATGCGTATGGTTGTGGTTTTACCCGCTCCATTGGGCCCGATAAAACCATAGATTTCGCCTTGATTCACTTCAAGGTTAACACCATCCAAAGCAGTAAAGTTACCGAAGTTTTTTGTTAAATTAGTGATCTTAACAATAGACATACAAATCCCCCCTATTTTGATTTATAATAAGCTTTTTTTAATAAGTCTAAAAACTCATCATACTCTTGCCAATAAGCTTCATAGTTAAGAGCAGATATTTGCTTGCCTTTGAACCGGTTAACCAGCTCTTTTTCATAGCCGGACAAAGTAAGGCTGAACAGCCTGATAACCTCATTGGGTTCCATGTCTTCCCTGAATAAACCGGTATCAATATTTTTGAATAGTTTAGTGTAGGCAAGATTTCTCATTTCAAGCAGACGCTGCTTCAAGTCTTCCGGCAAGCTTTCGAATTCATTGATATAAACTTCACCTAAAAAATTAAAAATGCCGGGAATTTCCGAGTAGGACCGTAGTTTAATTTTGGCTGTTTTTCTAAATTTCTCGATGAGATCTGTTTCTTTTTCATCTACTTTAGGTAAATAATGCTTTTCTACATACTCGATTCCATAATTGATTAAATAATAATAGAGTTCTTTTTTGCTTTTAAAATAGTAAAAAAGCGACCCCTTACTTATTTTCGCTTTCTCCACGATCCGATTTGTGGAAGCATACTCATAGCCGTAATCGGCAAATTCCTGCAAAGCAGCATCTAAAATCGTTTTTCTTTTTTGCGGATCCAGTTTCATAAATTTTTCGGTTGCCATAAACACCTCATGCCTGTTTGCTTAATTTGACCACTATGGTCTATTTTTAATATACAACAATTTGACCACTCTGGTCAAGAGACGCTGGAATAAAAATGCACCTGGCCAGAGTTAAGGCAAGGTGCATTATAACTTTTTATTTTACCAGGCGGCTGGCTGAATCGGTTTTAATCAAAGATGAGATAGTTTTATAATCCTTTACCACTTCAATTAAACTTTCCATCCCTTTAGTTAAGATTTTATCTTTGTGGTAGACAATGCTGAAGTACCTGTCCCATGCTCCATCTGCACTTTCAATCAGATGAAGTTGCCTGCTTTTCACTTCTTCCTCCACCAGGCAGATTGAGATTACAGCCAAATAATTATTGTTGATGACTTCCTTTTTGATTGCTTCCGGGCTATTGCCTTCAAAGGCAATTTTTATCTCAATACCGTTAGCATGCATGTAATTTTCAAACAGTTCCCTTGTCCCACTGCCCTTTTCCCTCATGGCAAAGCTCTCCCGGGCAAGTTCGTGTAACTTAATAATTTTTCTTTGGGCAAAAGGGTGTTTTGTGCTGCAGATGAGGACTAAATAATCTTCCACTTCCGGCATGCTGATGAGATCAGGGCTTTTGACTTCACCTTCTACAATGGCAATATCTATTTCCGCATTTAAAAGTTTACTTTCTATCACCTGGGTATTATTCATAAAGGAATAGACTTCAAGAATGGGCTCTTTTTCTGTAAGTCTATTGATGATATCGCTTAAGATGGCCTCACCTACTGTCATGGTGGCGCCGATTTTTATTTTCTCTTTTTTATTGAGACTAAACATTTTTTCTTCTAAAGCATCAAACTGCTTAACTACCTTTTGCGCGTAGGAATAAAGTTTTTTCCCCTCATCAGTGATATATAATCTTCTTTTAAAACGGTTAAACAATAATACTCCGTAATGTTCTTCCAACTCCCTGATAGCCTGACTGACAGTGGGTTGCGAAAGATAAAGCTTGGCGGCGGCAGCACTCATGCTCCCGCTTTTTACTACTTCAAGAAAAATTCTTAAATGCCTGATTGTCACACTCAACCCTCCATCTACAGCGGAATTATTGAGTTTATTTTTGTGGTTATAGATTTTACCTATAACCATGATTGGATTTTATCATTTTACCATATTTTTAACAATTGATATAGTGTTAATAGAGGATTGTTTTTTGTAGGGAGAGTGTAATTATGAATGTATTAATATTAGGTGGTGTGGCTACAGGAACCAAGGTGGCAGCAAAACTGAAAAGAGACAATTTCGCTGCGCAAGTTACCATTTTAACAAAGAGTAAAGACATTTCCTATGCCGGATGTGGACTACCTTATTACGTGGGCAATTTAATTACAGAACAAAAAGATTTAATCGTCAATACACCGGAAAGCTTTGCTAAATTAACCGGTGTCAATGTCATTACGGAAGCGGAAGTAACAAAAATAAATCCGGACAAAAAAGAAGTAGAAGCTCTCCATCTAACAACCAAGGAGACGCAAACATATGCATATGACAAGCTGGTTATAGCTACCGGAGCAGATCCCATTAAACCGCCAATTACAGGGATAGATTTAAAAGGAGTCTATTTAATGCGGACTCCGGAAGACGCCATAAATTTGCACGCCTCCCTTGAAGCCGGTGAAATCAAACGTGCGGTCGTGGTGGGTGGAGGTTTTATCGGTTTAGAAGTGGCGGAGAACCTGGCTGCCCAGGGTGTCAGAGTTTTTATTATTGACATGGCTGAGCAGATACTTCCAGGGTTTGATCCGGAAATCGCAAATTATGTTGAAAACCACCTGGCAGATCAAGGAATTATGACTTTTACCGGTACGAAATTAGAAGCTATTTTGGGCGAGGAAAAGGTGGAAAAAGTAAAGACAAGCAGACGGCCCATGAAAGCAGATGCCGTGG
>JAAYSO010000025.1 GCA_012523945.1 Bacillota bacterium | reverse complement strand
AAAATTTTCACACGCACAAGTCAGGTTTATGGTGATATTGATTTTGATACCATGCTTGCGGAAATAATTAAAGCCGTTCAGGTCATGGTTAAAAGGCGCATAGGCGCGCTGATTATTTTAGAGAGAGAAACAGGCCTTAATGAATTTATTGAAACCGGTATTACCATTGATGGCCTTGTTTCGGCGGAACTGCTTGTGAATATTTTTATGCCGCACAGCCCGCTGCATGACGGGGCATTAATTATTCGCGGCAATCGTGTCATGGCTGCCGGTTGTTTTCTGCCACTGACGGAAAACCCTAATATCAGTAAAGAACTGGGCACCAGGCATCGTGCCGCTTTAGGTATTTCAGAACAATCGGATGCTGTCTGCATTATTATTTCCGAAGAAACAGGAGTAGTTTCCCTGACACAAAACGGAAAATTAACGCGCTATCTGGACGATAAGACGCTAAAACAGCTCATTATAAATCTGTGTAAACCGCAGGCCGGTACTTGGAACTTCTGGCAGTGGAGGTCAAAATAGATGGTGGAAATACTAAAGAGATTATTTAGACATAATATTCTACTCAAGTTAGCGGCCTTTTTTTTAGCGGTGATCTTATGGGCTTATGTCATGGGTGATTCTGTCTGGACCACAGAAACGCGGGAAATTGAGCGCGTCTACCCCAATGTGGCGCTGGAATGGCTTAACTTGAGTGAAGAGATGACAATTATGCAGATGCCGGAAGCAGTGCAGGTAGTTTTAAGCGGCCGTTCAGACATACTGGACAGTATCACGCCCCAAATGCTGCGTGTTTTTATTGATCTGCGCGATTTAGGTCCCGGGAAGCACCGGTTAACACCCATGGCAGAAGTGCCCAAAGGCGTGAAAGTGCTTTCTTTTGAACCGCAGCAGGTGGTGGTGGAACTGGAGAAAATTTTATCGCCGCAAATGCCTGTGGATGTTGATATTATGGGTTTACCGGCAGACGGTTACCTGCTTGGTGAGCCCAAGGTAACGCCTGATTCTGTTTTTGTCCGTGGTACGCGCTCACAACTGGAAAATGTCAGCCGCATCAGGACCATCATTAATGTGGACGGAGCCGAGCAAAATTTGACGCAGATAGTCCCTGCCCATGCCATTGATGCCCTGGGACAATTGGTGGAAGGAGTGCAGGTCAGCCCTGCGCTGGTGGAAGTTTTTATTCCTGTTTCCCAACCGCAAAAAGAAGTTCCTGTCCGTGTTAGTTTAAAAGGTGTACCGGCAGAAGGCTATGAAGTTGAACAGATTCTTGTGCATCCTGCACATGTTACCATTGAGGGGGCTAAACATGATTTGCAGAATGTGGAGGAAATTTCCACACTACCCGTTGACATCACCGATCTTGATGAAAACATCGTTACCACGGTGAATTTGGCTGAGCCGCCGCGGGGGGTTGAAATTCAGGAGGTTAATCAGGTTCAGGTAGAAATTATTGTTGCCAAAAAGTAACGTTGTCAAATCTTTTTGGATATGCTATACTAAAGTGCTTTTACGCAGGAGCCACAAGGAACAGTTGTCTTGTCTTTCCCGCGGGAGAGGAAACTTCCTGTCCGCGGGGGAACTTTAAATGGGATACCCCTTAAGTTTGCTGGGTGGTCAGGACCGTAGGTCCACACGAAGGGTAGCGGCTGTTCCTTTTCTCAGCAGGGAAAGGGGGAATGGACGAGACGAAATTTACACCGATAAAGCGCCTGGACACGCAATTGCGTGTTGACGAGGAGGAGGTTTATCGAATTTTCGGCGGATGCCTCCCGGTCGGCCACGCCCGTGAGGAACCTACAAAACCGTTGAGCGATCAGCGGGACAAAAGGGTTTCAGTGGCTTATTTTCATTTACCTTTTAAGCAAAAAATCAGATCAGTAGTAAAGTTTTTATCGTGTCTGTGAAAGGGGCTGCAAGATCATGGGAACCATGTTTGGCACAGACGGAATCCGTGGTATTGCCAACCGCGAATTAACACCGGAAATTGCCTATAAAATGGGCAGAATTGCCGGTTTTGTCTTAGCAAAAAAAAATAAAGGGAAGAATGCTTTTTTATTGGGCAGAGATACACGCATCTCCGGGCCTATGTTAGAAGGAGCTTTAGTGGCAGGTCTAACTTCTGTAGGGGTTAATGTACACCTGGCCGGAGTTATTACCACCCCGGCCACAGCTTATTTAATTAAAGAGCTGGGTGGCTTTGGGGGTGCCGTGATTTCTGCCTCCCATAATGCTTTCCATGACAATGGTATTAAGTTTTTTAACGCTGACGGTTTTAAACTGTCTGACAGCGTTGAGGAAGAAATGGAATCTTTATACTTCCAGTCAGAAGATAAACTGACGCGGGCGGAGGGTGAAGCAGTGGGCAGGGTGTATCACGACACCGCCGCCGGTGAGCGCTACTTGGATTATTTGTTGTCTACGGTTTCCTGCCGTTTAGACGGCGTTAAAATTGTTTTAGATTGTGCCAACGGTGCTGCTTACAGGCTGGCTCCTTCTCTCTTTACCGCCTTGGGGGCAACTGTCATTACCCTTAATAATGAGCCTGATGGAATCAATATTAACCGGCAGTGCGGCTCAACTCATCCCGGGGAAATTTGCAATGCCGTGCAAAATCACCGGGCTGATTTGGGTTTTACCTTTGATGGTGATGCAGACCGTGTTTTGGCCGTTGATGAAACAGGTAAATTAGTGGACGGCGATGCTATCATGCTTGTCTTGGCAAAATATTTACAGGAAAAGGGACGGCTTAAAAACAATGCCGTGGTGGCTACCGTCATGAGCAACCTGGGCCTGGAAAAGGCGGCAGAAAAACTTGGGCTGAAGCTATTGCGCGCAAAAGTAGGCGATCGCTATGTTTTGGAAACAATGCTGGCGGGCGGCTACAATTTGGGCGGTGAACAGTCCGGCCATATTATTCTCCTGGATCATAATACTACCGGTGATGGGTTACTTACTGCACTGCAGCTCGCTTTAGTCATGTCGGAAAAAGCTCAACCTCTTTCCCGGCTTACTGCCGGTTTTACCCGCTACCCGCAGGTACTGGTAAACTGCCGTGTCTCTAAACGCCAGGGCTGGGAGCAGAATGAACGTATTCAACAGGCAATACAGGAAACAGAAGAAAAATTAGACGGACGGGGAAGATTGCTCGTCCGGCCTTCCGGCACGGAACCGCTGATCCGGGTGATGGTGGAAGGACAGGATGAAGCAGAAATACAGGCTTTGGCCGAAAATTTAGCGGCCATCATTACGCAGGAGCTAGCATAGTAATAATATAGAGAAACTTTAACGTAGCGAAGGCGGTGAAAAGGCATGTTCAACCCGGAAAACTTTTTCTCTTTACAGGAACATCTTTTTGCCTCCCTATTTACCGGTTCTGAACATACCTGGGACGTTCTGAAAAAACTCCCGGATTTTTGCCGGGAGTTTGTTCAAGGCAATGTGACCAAGATTCGCAATGGGCAAATTCTCATTCCTCAGACAACAATCCTGTTCGAGGATAAAGTGATTACTGACAGCTTTATTATTGATACTGCGCATAAACCACCACAGGTGATTTTTGACGGTGAAATCCTTGAGGGTGCAAGTATTATCTATGCCGGTGCTGTTTTAATGAGTGATGATATTTATCTGGGTAAAAATACGGTAGTAGAACCGGGTGCCTATATTAACGGACCGGCTTATATCGGGGATTTTACGGAAGTGCGCCATGGTGCTTATATCCGGGGAAATGTTTTAGTCGGTGAGAGCTGTGTGGTGGGTCATGCTACCGAGATAAAGTCTTCCGTGTTGCTCGGAGACAGTAAAGCAGGACATTTTGCTTATATTGGCGACAGTATTTTAGGCAAGGTTAACCTGGGAGCCGGAACAAAACTGGCTAATTTAAAAATCACCGGTTCACTCATCGTCATCACGGCGGCGGGGAAAACATATCACACCGGTTTAAAGAAGTTTGGCGCCATATTGGGGGACGGAGTGGAAACAGGCTGCAACAGCGTCACTGCTCCGGGCACCATTATGGGCAAAGATGTGCTGCTCTATCCGAACGGCACGGCCAGAGGCTATTATCCTCCTAAAACTATCATTAAATTTAAGCAAATCCAGCAAAGCCAAGGCTATGAATTTGCCTAAGCCAAAATTGAGGAGGAGTGCCAGTGAAGATTCGGATTGCTGAAGACTACGACCAAATGAGTACCTGGGCTGCCGAGCTGGTGGCTCAACAAATAAAAGAAAAACACAATTCTGTCCTGGGCTTGGCGACAGGCTCAACACCGGAAGGACTGTACCGCCTTTTGGTGCAGATGTACCAGGAAGGAAAACTTGATTTTAGTCACATCATTACTTTTAATCTGGATGAATACCTGGGCCTGGCGCCCACACATCCACAAAGTTACGCCTATTTTATGCATCAGCATCTGCTTGACCATGTCAATCTCAAACCGGAAAATATTCACCTGCCTGACGGGTTGGCACAAGATCTGGACGCTTTTTGCCAAAAGTATGAAGAACAAATCATAGCAGCCGGCGGCATTGATTTACAGGTGCTGGGCATTGGCCGTAACGGGCATATTGGCTTTAATGAGCCGCATCACTACCTTTCCGTCGGTACCCATACCGTCAGGCTGACGGAAGATACCATTGAAGCCAACAGCCGTTTTTTCAACTCGAAAGACGAAGTGCCCCATCAAGCCGTTACCATGGGGATGGGTACCATTTTAAAAGCAAAAAAAATATTGCTTTTAGCCAACGGTAAAACAAAAGCAAAAGCAATTAAAGATGCCTTGTGTGGCAGAATTACCACCAGGATTCCTGCTTCTTTCCTGCAGCTGCACAGGGATATCACTGTAATTGTTGATAAAGAAGCCGCTTCGTTACTATAATTTGCGGCCCAAAAAAATCCAGGCGCATTGGCCTGGATTTTTTATTCTTTAATACCGGCACAAGGAATATCCGATTTTAAAAAGGTATGCCAGGCGGCTATTGATAAGACAGAAGCCAGGGTAGTCAGTGCTCCCAAACTTAGGACAAAATTGCCCATGGGAACGGAAGCAATAGTCATGCCCAGGATACCAAAGAGGGTGAAGAAAGTGTTAAAAAGAGAGGAAGCCGTACCGGTATCTCCCTGCTGCTGGTCAAAAATAACATTAATGCCGTAAGGACGCAGGATGGCGCCGGTTATGGACATGAAAACAACAGCCACTAAAAAGATGAAAGGAGATAATGTCCCCAGTACTACCATTAAAACGCCGCTGGCGGCGGCCAGGGCAAAACAGATTGTAGCCAGCGCTTTTTTATTAAAATTAAGCAGGAAGCGCACATAAATAATGGGGCCAAAAAGGGCAATAAAGGAATTGGCGGCAAAAAAGTAACTGTAAGCTTGTTCACTTAGGCCAAAGAAATCCACGTAAATATAAGACGAGAGGGCCAAGTAGCCCATAAAGGGCAGTTGAGAAAGAGCAAAAATAATTGTGGGAATAAGGAAGCTTTTATTTTTACCCACCGCATATAACCGCCCAAAAGCACCGACCAGGTTCCCCTGGTATTTTTCTTCCGCTTTTAAAGTTTCTGTATATAATATAGTTAAAAGCAAATTCATAGCACCGATAAAGGCTAAAAGCCAGAAGGAGCCCCGCCAGTCTGTAAATTTTAAAATCCAGGAACCGATAACAGGAGCCAGCATGGGCGCAATGCCGGAAATGGCCTGGGTAATGGCCAGCATGGTTTCTCTTTCTTTGCCGGCAAAACAGTCTTTAATAATGGCAAAGGATGCGGCAACAATGCCGCCACCCCCAATACCCTGTACGGCTCTGGCTACAATGAGAACATAGATATTTGGCGCCAGGGAGCAGCAGACACTGCTGATGATATAAATCAGACTGCCTGCCAGAATCACCGGTCGGCGGCCGTATTTATCACTGACAGGCCCCCAGAGTAGGATGCCTACGGCATAAAAGAAAAAGAAGGCACTTAAAGTCATATTGGTTAAAGATGGGCTGCTGCCGAAATAAGCATTTAAACCGGGCAGGGCAGGCAAATATAAATCGATGGATAAAGGGACAAACATATCCATCAGGACGATAAAGGCGATCAAACCGGAACGGCCTAAAAATTTTTGCTTGACCGCCTGCAGTTGCGAGGCCTTAGGCATAATTAACCCCCTATCTTTATTTTTAATGCTTGTAACATTATAACATAATTTCCCTGGGCAATTTTTATTTATTATTTAAATTATATTCTCAGGCAAAAAGAAAAAGCGAAAAATTTCAGCAAAAAGTGTAACCTTTTTGCTGCTCATTCGTTTAAATAAATGGAGGCAGAAATAATTTCAGTCCTGGTAAGGTCGGTGACGGAAGTTGAGTTCTCCTGAAGGTGTAAAACAAGTGGAAGCAGCACCGGATTTAGAGTACCTGATGAGGCGTTATGGAGATCAGGTTCTGCGTTTGGCCTACTCCTATTTAAAAGATGTGGAAGAAGCTAAAGATGCTGCCCAGGAAGTTTTTCTGCGAGTTTTTCTTTCGCTGCCTAAATTCCGGAAGCAAGAAACGCCCTATGCCTGGATTTATCGTGTTACCGTTAATCTGTGCCGGGACAGGCTGCGGAAGAAAAAGCATTTTCTGTGGCAGTTTCTTGAAGATGATTCCGGGCTGGTCAGTAGTTTAAATACTGAAGATCAAGCCCTGGCCAAATTGGAGGAAAAAGAAATTTTTATGGCCGTGATGAGTCTGCCGGAAAAATATCGCGAAGTAATTTTCTTATATTATCTCTACCAGTTTAATATTAACCAAATTGCTGAAATAACCGGAGCCGGTAAAGCTTTAGTTAAAACCAGGCTGCACCGTGCCCGGAAAAAACTGAAAAAATTATTAATTGAAAACGGGGTGGTTGAAGGTGCGTAATGCAGATGAGCTTTTCACTAAACTGCCCCGTGCTTTGGAGTACGGCTTACAGGATTTAAAATTTACGGCAGAGATGAGACAAAACGTTTTATCCCAATTGCGCCGGTCTTCTCTAAAAGCCGGGCGGGAAAAAAAGCACAGGTATTGGTTGCCGGCGGTGGCCTTAATCGTATTGTTGGTCTGCATTGGCCTGGCAGGATTATGGCGCAGCTATCGCACCCTGGGGCCGCCGGTGGCAAGTCCCAATTTTATGGAAATTGAGGCCCTGGATATTGATTTAGACGGGCAAGAACCGCTGGAACTGGTTAATACCTGGCGGGTTCGCGAACCGGACAGTACAGAAAGTTTAATGGCTTTAATCTGGACGCGCAATGCCAGGGGGCAATTAAGCGTGGCCTTAACACATCCCATGAAAGGGCAGGAGTTCCTGCCGCTTGCAGTCTTACCTTCACCGCAGCGCCAGGGGGACCTGGTGGTAATCGCCTCCACAGACGGGGAGAGTCAGATTTTTTACTCCGTCCTGGGTTTTGAAGACGGTCAGGTTGTGGAATATATTGGCAGATATATAGATTACCCTGTTTATAAAATGCGGAATTTGCGGGAAATAAATCTGGTTCCCGTAATTGTAGATCATAAAATTATCTATCCAAGTTGGGAGGTAGAAAAATGAAGAGAAGTAAAAAACAGCGTGTATTTCAGATCTTTTCAGTAGTGGTGCTAGTTTTATCTCTTTTGCTTTCACCTGCCATGGCTGCCGCAGCTGTGGAATTAGCCACAACCTACCCCGGAATCACAGCGGGATCAGGAGAAGTCATAACATTTCCTTTAGAGGTCGTCAATAACGGGAGCCAAAGCAGAACAGTCTCACTGCAGGTTGAAGCTGTGCCTGAAGGCTGGCAGGCCGCCATTGAAGGAAGGGGCAGGGAGATTAATCAGGTTTATGTCTTTCCCCAGGCGGAAGCCAATGCTGATTTAAAAGTACAAGTACCGCGGGAGCTTGAAGAAGGAGTTTATACGGTAACAGTAAGCGCCTCTTCAGGTGAAACAGTGCTTGACCGTCTGCATTTGCAGATTAAAGTCAGTCAGGAGCCGGCCGGTGACGACCAGTTAAAGGCACAATATTCAGAATTAAAAGGTTCCGCCGATGCTTCCTTCAACTATAAACTTACTCTGACCAATAACAGCAATGAAGAACAAGTTTACAGCCTGGGGGCAGATCTGCCTCAAGGATGGCAAATTTCTTTCAAACCGTCTTATGAGCAGCAGGAAGTTGCCAGTATTCCCCTGGCGGCAGGTCAGTCGGTAGACTTAAACGTCAGCATCAATCCGGCACCCGGTGTAGAAGCGGGTGAATATGAGGTTGATGTTTATGCAGTTTCTGCACTGGGACAGGTTTCTGAACGTTTGACCCTGATTGTCAGCGGTTCCTACCGCATGGAATATACTACCGCCAGTGAAAGACTTAATACGGAGCTTGTTGCCGGACAGGAAAGAAAAATTACCATGGTGGTAAGAAATACGGGGAGTGCACCTTTAAACAATATTCGCCTTTCCGCCCAAACACCAAAAGACTGGAATGTCAGCTATGACCTGGAAAAAATTGATTTCTTAAAACCGGGCGAGGAACAACAAGTTACAGCCACCATCACCGCCAGCAGTAAAGCCATAGCCGGAGATTACGCCCTGACTTTAACTGCTTATGCCGATGAAATCCGGAAAGTTGCCGATATGCGGGTTACAGTAAAAACCTCCACCTGGTGGGGACTTGTCGGTATTGTGATTGTGATTCTGGTTTGCGGCGGCGTATACTGGATTTTCCGTAAATACGGGAGGCGATAAAATTGGCACCGTCAGCAAGTAAGTACTTGGTGGAGACAAATAAATTAACGAAGCACTATGGCTCGCTGGTTGCGGTGTCAAATCTGAATTTGAAAGTTAAAACGGGAAGTATTTTCGGTATTTTAGGTCCCAACGGGGCCGGTAAAACCACAACTATCCTCATGCTGCTGGGCTTAACGGAACCTACCGCCGGCAGCGCCAGGATTGCCGGTTATGACCCGCTGCGCGAACCTTTAAAGGTAAAAGCCCTGACAGGTTATCTTCCGGATAATGTAGGTTTTTATCAGGATATGACAGGCTTGGAGAATTTGTACTACACCGCCGATCTTAACGGTTTATCCCGTGAAGTGGCAAAAGAGCGCATTCACGCCGCCCTGGAAAGAGTAGGCTTAACTGAGGCGGCTGAACGTAAAGTGGGTGAATATTCCCGCGGTATGCGGCAACGCCTTGGTATAGCCGATCTATTGGTTAAAGATCCGCCCCTGATTATTATGGACGAACCGACCCTGGGCATAGACCCGGAAGGGGTAAGGGAACTCCTGCAGTTGATCAGGGAGTTAGCCCATAAAGATAAAAGAACTATTCTGCTGTCTTCACATTTACTGCACCAGGTGCAGGAGATTTGTGACGAGGTCGGCATCTTTGTGAAAGGTAAAATGATTGCTTCAGGTACCATCGATCAATTGGGCAGTCAGTTGCAGGCAAAAGAAAAGCTGCAACTGGAACTAAAGGCCGAACCCCGGGATGAAGCTCTTTACCAACTATGCCGCCGGACTGAAGGTGTGACAGAGGTGAAGGAGGAGGGCGACCTGCTCAAATTAACCTGTCAAAAAGATGTCCGCCCGCAACTGTCCAAAGCCCTGGTTGAAGCCGGCTATAATTTATTGCACCTGCATTTACGCGGCTTTTCCCTGGACGATATTTACAGCCGCTACTTCCAAAAGGAGGGGGGAGATTATGGCCAGGACCGTACTGCCTAAAATCGAAGCCCTTGAAAATGTCGTTCAAGCCAACAGAGGTTTAACTGCTGTTATTAAAAAAGAAATTTCCGATCATTTAAGCGGAAGGCGTTTCTTAATCCTGGTGATTTTAGTGGTGGTGGCTTGTCTTGCTTCATTATATATTGCCGCCTCTGCCATCCGCTCCGCCGGACAGAATGCAGACTTTGTCTTTTTAAAACTGTTTACGGTAGCCGGTTCCACTCTGCCCTTTTCCTTTACTGCCTTTGTGTCTTTTTTAGGACCGCTTCTGGGGCTCATGATGGGTTTTGATGCCATTAACGGGGAGCGGGACCGGGGCACTTTAAGCCATGTCCTGTCTCAGCCCATCTACCGGGATGCTTTAATTAACGGCAAATTTATTGCCGGTGTCATCGTCCTGGCACTGGTAGTTTTCGGGTTGGGGTTGCTTACAGGCGGACTGGGCCTTTTAGTTTTCGGCGTCCCGCCCACGGTGGAAGAATTGCTGCGCATCCTGGTTTATCTGGTCTTAAGTGTAGTCTATATTTCTTTCTGGCTGGCTTTGTCGCTTTTGTTTTCCATTCTCTTTCGTCAAACCACAACTTCCGCCCTGGCAGGGATAGCCTTGTGGCTGTTCTTTACCCTTTTTGCCGTCTTCTTTGTGGGGATGATTGCCAATGCCATTTTCCCCCTCAGTGAATCAAGTCCGGCACAGCAGGTTTTGGCCAATGCACGGCTGGAAATGTGGTTGGGGAGAATTTCCCCCAACGCTCTCTACGATGAAGCCACTGTCACCCTGCTTAACCCTTCCGTGAGAGCACTTGGCTTTGTGATGCTGGACCAGCTTTACGGCGCCATTGATGCCCCGCTTTCCTTTGGGCAAAGCCTGCTATTGATCTGGCCGCACTTGGTAAGTTTAATTGCAGCCACATTAATTTGTTTTGCCGCTGCTTATTTTGCTTTTATGCGGCAGGAAATAAGAGCATAAAAGTAAAAAGTCCCAAAGGGGAGCATATCATATCACAGGCCCCTTTTGGGACTTTTTACCTACCTGTAGGTGATTGCATTTTGTCTGCAGCCGTCAACACACTGCATACATACCAGACAATCTCTGGGCATAATGCTGTGATATTCATTTTTTTTGACCGCCTCTGCCGGGCAGACGCGGTAGCAGGCACCACAGTTATTGCAGCTCTCCTGATTAATATAGACAGTATGTTTTGCTTTGGAGCCGGACAAGCTTAAAATTGTTCCATAGGGGCAAAGCCAGCGATGCCAAAAGCTTTCTGGAAAGAAAAGTGTCAGTATAATCCCTACACCAAAAAGAATCGGCAGGACCGGAATTTGTCTGCCGCTTTTTATTGTGAAAATAAAGGTGGCAATAAAAAGTACAAGAAAGAGAATGCGCAGCCAGGGACGCCTGAACAGTGACGGAATAGTTAGCTCGGGTATTTTTAGTTTTCTTTTAACCCAAGAGATATGCTTCAAAACGGTGTTGATAGGGCAGATCCAACCGCAATAAATACGTCCCAGGAAGAATGATAAAGCGATACTGACAACAAAGATTCCCATCCATAGCTGCATTTTACCTATTACTGCCAGCATTATAAAAAGAATGAGAAAGAAAACTGACAGCAGTGTTTGTATTATTTTTCGCATAGACGGCATACTCCTTTCAAACTTGGCTTGCCTGTATTATACTTTGAGTTAGGAGAATGAGAAGTTACCATGGTAACAATTTTAAGGAGTGTTGGTCATGCTGGACGATTACCTACAAACACTTGCCAGGACACGACTGTTTGCAAGTTTTACTGTTTCGGAAATAAAAAAAATATTAGATCTGGGCGGTTGGAGCGTCAAAAAATATACGAAGGGCACCATAATTCACTTCCAAAATGAGGTGTGTCGTTCTTTGGATATTATTCTCGACGGCTCTGTGGCGGTGCAAAAGCTTAACGAAAATGGCAATATTTTAACTATTAGTGTTTTTTTTGCAAAAGAAATTATCGGGGCAAATTTGCTGTTTTCAACACGAGATAAATATCCGCTGATGATTGTGGCAGATTCTCCAGTTGTCATCCTGCATTTATATAAAGAAACAATTGCTTCATTTATGCATCAGCATACAGACTTTGCTTTTTCCCTGTTGTCCGTTGTTGCGGACAAAACATTAGTTTTGACAGATAAAATTGAGACAATTTCTCTGAAAACAATCAGGCAGCGCCTCCTGGAATACTTATACAGGGAATACAGACGGCAAGGAAGCAGAGTTATCGAGTTGGAGATGACAAAAAAAGAATTAGCGCAGCGTCTGGGCATGCAGCGATCCTCGCTGGGACGTGAATTAAAAAAAATGAGAGAAGAAGGACTGCTTGAATATGATGCACGTACAATTACATTAAAGGAACTAAATGACTGGGGACAGTAAAATTTATAATGAGAAATGATGGGAGGCTGGGGGGGGGTTGTCGCAGAAATTAAAAGCAAGTGTTGCTGTTATGTTTTCCGTAGGTCCCATTGGCTTTTTTTTAATGATGGAGTTTGTCAGCAATTATTATGCTTATTTTTTAACTGATATTTTAAAAATCAGTGCAGCTACGGTAGGGACAATTTTGATTCTGGTTAGAATCATCGATGCCGTTTCCGTTCCTGCCGCAGGCATCGTTGTGGAGACAGTAAAGCGGTGTTGGGGAAGGTACAGCATTTGGCTGTGGCTGGCACCGCCGCTTACAACTCTATTTGTTGTCTTCATGTTTACCAGACCTAACTTTAGTCCGGTCATTTTGATAATGTTTCTAGGCACCATGTATGTGCTGACACATCTGACTGTTAACTTGGCCGAGGCGTCACAGATTGCTCTTATTCCTGTTTTGGGAAAGACTGATGAGGACCGTGTACTTCTTTCCTGCCGCAGGGCTCAGGGGATGTCGGCAGGACAGGTGATTTTTGGGCTTATAGCTATGCCCATGGTTATTGCTTTAGGACAGGGAGATGAAGGCAGGGGGTTTTTCTTCACTGTACTCATCTTCGGCTTGCTGCAAATGTTTGGTTACTGGTTGGCTGCAAGAGTTGCTCAGCCCTTTGAGAGTGATGCTCCGCAAAATATAAACAGAGTTGGGCTAAATGAGATGGTCTCCCAAATAGTGGAGAATAAACAGTTGTTGATTCTCCTTGCAGCCGAAATTTGCCGCTGGTCTGCTAATATAGTCATTTTAAATTATGCAGTTTATTACTTTAAATATGCTGCAGGTAATATGCTGATGGTAACACCTTTCTTTACCAGCATCAGCATCGCTACTTTGGCAGGAAATTTCCTGGGTCAACTTACTGCCAATAAACTGGAAAAAAAGAAAACATACTATCTCGGAATGAGTTTTAATTTTTGCATGATGCTTTTAGCCTGGTTTTTTGCGGCAAATCAACTTTCCCCATCAAAGTGGGAGTAGCCCTGGCAGGTGCCATCGCCGGCTACAGCCTTGCTCTCATCGGCTATATCCCTGATGCCGTCCCCACTGCTGAATTAATTACGGGTATTCGTTCTTTTTCTACTTTAATTCCGGCTGCTTTCGCCCTCTTAGCGATTTTTGCGATCAAGTTTTATGCCCTGACAGACCGGCAGGTAGATATGATCAGGGAGCTAAATGAAGCAAGCAGTCAAAAACTATAAAAAAATTGCTCCCGGCTTACTCCGGAAGCAATTTTTTTAAGGCAGATATTCTTTTATAAGCTCATACATTTCGAATACATTCTTATTTTT
>JAAYSO010000145.1 GCA_012523945.1 Bacillota bacterium | reverse complement strand
GCCACCTATCCTTTTAATTTAACCAAAAGGCGGATTGCTAAGGAAGCCAACCAAAAATTACGCCAGGACTATGAGCTGCAGCCCATTAATACGATGCGATATTTTGGAAAATGGCAAACATATAAGAATCTACTATTTTTCCGGGATATACGGCCCCATTTGCCCGTTACGGAAGAGCTGACGAAAAAGACTCTGTCAAGTTTCACCACTAATTTTTCTTTCTGTTATGTCAAAAGTAATTACGGCAGTTTCGGTGAAGACGTGCTACGCATTGAGAGATTAGCGGACGGGTATATTTGCAGTTATGGTGGCAGCGATCTTTCCACCTGGCAGTTCGCCGATTTAAATGATGCTTATAACTTTATCACGGAGAGAGTGGGCAGCAGGCCGCTTATCCAGGAAGGCATTAAACTTGCTACAATAGACGGGCGCATTTTTGATCTGCGTGTGCTTGTACAAAAAAATGCTTACGGCAGGTGGATTGTCTCCAGTATTGATTTTCGCATTGCTCAAAAAGGTGCAGTGGTCACCAATACCGCCCTTGGTGCAGATGAAATTATTGTAGGAAAAAATGATCCCTTTCCTTACCGGGGAAGCAGCTGGGAGGAGATTGAAAGCTTTTCCAAAAATGTGGCTCTGGCTTTGGAAGCCTGTTTTGGGCTTCATGGTGAAATAGGTTTGGATGTGGGGCTTGATCAACAAGGCAAACTGTGGTTAATTGAAGCAAACAGTAAACCAAATACACGAGGTTATAAAGAAGTTACCTCCGCTGAGGTTAGCAATTTAATTTATGGTTTGCCCCTTGATTATGCAAAGTTTTTAGCCCGGCGCATGTATGTTTTAACTGAGTTTTAAGTATCAAATCTGAAGAAGGATAGACTAAAGAAGCTATTTTAAGTCTATCCTTCTTTCCTTGCTACATGTTAGGTTTTTGTTCCTTTCCCGTGGTTAATTGGGTGTAACTTTTACCATCTGTTTTTCCTTGTTTTCTGTGTTTTTGCTTTGCAAAAACATGCTCTGGTCTTGCGTATCTTGCGCCATAACCATTTCTGCATTTTTCATTGGTTTAGGTGCATTTTTTGCTGTGAAGCCACCTATAACAGGAGTTAAAACCAGGGAAGCACTTAAAGATGCAGTTAATACCAGCAAGGCAAGACCATTATTTTTCACAGCATCACTCCTTTCTTTTTTATTTTGATCCGTGTGCATTAATAATTGTGTGTAAAAAAAAGTTATCCATGGGAAAATTTTATGCTTGTAAAACCGGCTATTAAAGAATTTTGTGTCTTTTTACCGGGCGGGGAGGAAATTACCCCGGTGTCGGCGAATACGTTAGACAAAATAAAGGGGTTTTCGTGGCAAAACCCCTTCTTATTGTCATTTTTTACCCGGTAGGAAATTATAGCAATTTTAATATACTTTCTTTCCTATTCGGCCTGTAGCAGGAAGGAGCTGAAGTAATTTGCAGGAAACAGCAACTGCGGTAAAAGAATTTAAAGATAAATTCTTTCGCTCAGTGCGGGAAGTTGTCGTGATGGCAGATGAACAGATTTTAGAATTGATGTTAACGGCGGTAACTTGCGGAGGCCATATTTTACTGCATGATGTGCCCGGTGTGGGAAAAACTTTACTGGCCCGCACCTTTGCCAAAGCTCTAGGCCTGTCTTTTAACCGCATTCAGTTTACACCGGATCTGTTGCCAACAGATGTTACCGGGATCAATTATTTTAACCAAAAAACCAGGGAGTTTGAATTTCGGCCGGGTCCGGTTTTTACAAATATTTTATTGGCTGATGAAATTAACCGGGCAACACCGCGCACTCAATCAAGCCTGCTGGAATGTATGCAGGAAGCAACTGTGACTGTTGACGGTGTTACGCGAGAAATAGGTTTTCCCTTTTTAGTTTTGGCCACAGAAAACCCCATGGAAATGGAAGGAACATTCCCTTTACCTGAGGCGCAGCTGGACAGGTTTTTTATGTGTTTACAGTTGGGCTATCCGGAAAGGGAAGGTGAAAAAACAATCATCCGCCGTTTTATTAATAATGATCCGCTGCAGGAAGTAGAACCGGTTGCCACCGTGGAAGATTTAGTTAAGCTCCGCAACCTGGCAGCTAAAGTCCGTTTTGCTGAGCCGGTCCTGGATTACTTGCTCTCTATTACCCGGGAAACCAGGGAAACGGAAGGTGTTCGCCTTGGTGTAAGCCCGCGCGGTACGCTTTATTTTGCCCGTGCCGCACAGGCGCTGGCCCTTTTAAGGGGCAGGGACTATGTTATTCCTGATGATATACAGGATGTGGCCGTACCGGTGCTGGCCCATCGTTTGTTGTTGGAAACCTCATTTTCCCTGCAGGATGTCTCTCGCGGCGAAATCATTAAAAAGATTCTGGCACAAGTGGATGTTCCCTTGGATGAAGAATACGGGATGAAAGCAGATGAGGCCTGAGCGAATTCTTCAGATTGGTTTGGTTGTTGCTCTCATCGGGATTATAGACGGTAACGCATATATTATTATCCCGGGCGGGGTGCTTTTTCTGTTCGGGTTTATTTCCTGGTTTTGGAGCAACTACCTGCCGGCAGCAGTAACGGGGAAAATAGAGTTTTCACAAACAAGAGTTTTTTATGGTGACAGAGTTACGGGAACACTGCACCTTAAAAATGACCAGCCTTTTCCGCTGCCCTGGGTGACCTGTATTGTGGAATGGCCGGAAGAGCTGGTGATGAAGCAAAAGGAATTGCTGGTCAGGAATGAGGGTAAACAGCTCTTTAAATCTGTTTACTCCATGCGCGGTTTTGAGCGAATGAAGCGCAGTTTTACTTTTGCTTGTCTCGGCCGGGGAGAATATAAAATGGAGCGATTGGAAATCCGGCTGGCGGACCCTTTTGGTTTTGCTGAAGGGATCAAAAATCAGCGTCACAAAGAAAGAATTCTTGTTTACCCGCGAATGGTTCCTGTGGCTTTCCAGCCTAATATTTTTAATAATCCTTTTGGGGGAAAAGCCGTTTCCAGTTGGCTGTATGAGGATCCGGCCAATTTCCGGGGTATTCGTGAATATATACCCTCGGATCCCTTTGCCCGCATTAGCTGGAAAGCTACCGCCAGGACAGGCAAATTGCAGACAAAAATGTACGATGCTTCTTTTGCCACCGAGGTGACAGTGGTGTTTAACACCACAACCTCAAAACATATCTGGGAATTAAATCGAAATTTATTAGAACGAGGTTTGGTGGTTGCTGCTTCCCTTATCCGTCAGTGTTATGAACAAGGCTATCGATTTAGCTTCTATGCCAACAGTTCAATCGGGGCAAAACAGTCTGCAGCCGTAGGCATCGGTACCGGTGAGGATCATTTGCGCCGTTGCCTGGAAACCATGGCCCGGGTACTCCCTTACCAGTTTAAAAAATGTGAATATGTGCTGGCCACTGCCGGTCGCACTGCCGGCAGGAATAGCCAGATTTATTTGGTAACGGCACTTTTGACGCCGGAAATCTTACATACATTGCGGCAGCTGCAGAAAAAAGGGAGCAAAGTTGCCGTCATTTTGACAACAAGACCGCAGGAAAGAGCAATTTCAGGCTTAAATTTCACAGGGATTTATAACCTGCCCATATATACCATTGTGGAGGAGGAGGAATGGGATGAGCTCAAACAGATTACCTTTAGCGCGCTGGGGAGTTGAGGCGCTGGCGTTTTTAAGTTATCTTGCCCTCTTTGGTCCCTGGTTTGTGCTTGTAGGTTTTTATGCAAAAGCTTCCCCGTTCCTCTGGGAATATGGAAAATTTGCTTTGCTGGCGCTAATTTGTTGGGGACTGACTCACTATTTAAAACCACCCCAGGGAAGTGCAGCCAGTATCATGAGCGGGAAAAGGGCGATTTTACTAATTGTTGCCGGCCTTGTTTTAGTGATTACCCTTTTTATTATCCCCATGCTGGGTGGTAAGTTTTCTTTTGCCGCCTTGGTGGGCTACTTGGTTGTGGGCGGTTTTGCTTGGATCATGGGTGCCAAAAAAGCCTTTGATCTACATACCAATTATGATCTGCAAAAGCAACTCTTATTTGGCACCTTGGCTTTTGCCGTCCTCTTCTTTTTTGCCAACCGTGCAGGAATAATGAATCAAGTCTTTCGCTATACTTTGCCTTTTGTACTTTTTTGGCTGACGGCAACGGCTCTGGTTATGGGAATACTGCGCTTATTTGAACTGCAGGGGGGAGCAGATCTTAAGCGAATTAAAAAATGGCTGCGTTCATACCTGTTTATCATCGCAGGGTGCCTGGCCATTGCCCTTTTTGCCGGTGTTATTGCTCCCTGGCTGTTTCAATACGTAAAGATTCCTTTGCTTTACCTGTGGCGTCTGCTTAGCAGTTTAATTATTTATTTTGCCATGGCTTTAGGATATGTTGTGCAATATGCAATTAATTGGTTTATGGCAAAATTTACGGAAAGCAATTTCAGGATTGAACCTCCCGAAATGCCTTCTTTTGAACAAAATGAGGTTGTGAATGATTTTAGTCCCACTACCTTAAATCTTTTAACCGGTTTACAATGGGTGCTTTTAATTTTAGTTGCTTTCATTATCATACGTTTCCTGTATTTATATCTGACACAATCACAGCGCACAGTGCGCAAGCGGCAACAGGTTGAGACCAGGGAATCTTTTTCTTCCGCTGATGCCCTGCGGGATTGGGGGCGACGGCAATTAAAACGCATAGCCATGACTTTAAAGCAAAAAGCAGAAGTTTTAAACGTTTTTAAAAAGGAAAACTCGGCTGTAGATATCTATCATGCGCTGTTGGAAACGGCAGCCCGTAAAGGGACTGTGAGATTACCTGCACAGACGGCACACAAGTTTCAGGATAAGCTGTTAGCTTGTTTTGCGCCCAAGGAAAAAGAAACAAATCATATTTTTGCGGCTTTTGTCGAAGAACTTTATGCCGAACAAAAGGTGGATGCTAAAAAAATAGAACTTTTGCGGACGGATTTGGCAAATCTGAAAAGACAAAAGTAGGAACAATAAACTGGTTTTTTTAAAACGGTAAAAATTACCGCACACTAATTTTGGGCCAATAATATTGAAAAGATTGAGATAATTCAGTATAATAGTTGCTAGTGATGGTTTTTGACAAAATTTTTTGGGAGCAGGATTTTTACCCGGTGAAAGGAGTGAAAAAAAGTAAAAGTGAGGTGTTTATTATCAGGAGGGGAGGTGTTTAGAGGAGGGAGCTATAAACCAGATAGTAAGTTTTTATTTTAGTAGAGAACCAATTTCCCAGCACTATATTTAACTATTGCCTGCAATTATCTTGTAGGTCATAAATTGCGGAGACTGAAAAAAAGAGGGAGGATTACTATGGAAAAGCCATTAAAGCGTTCAATAATTAATCTTTTTGGTGTACCCTCACTTGGCTTTCAATTCTGGGTAACCCTGGAAATACAATTCTTTGCCGTCTTTTTAAGCGACTATGCGCTTTTGCCCGTTGCGTTAATGGGTGTAATCATGATTGTTACCGGTTTCTTTGATGTCTTCTGGGTGCCTCTTGGCGGTATTATTTTGGAAAAGACCAATTTAAAATGGGGCAAATATCACTCCTGGATGTTGATCGGCCCGCCGATAGCGCTACTTTTCTATCTTTTCCAGTTTGCAAAAATTGGTTCTCCAACGCTTAATGCCGTCTTAATTATTATTGGTTTTGGTATCAGCCACTTAGTTTGGAATATCTTTTATACAGGGCATTTGGCCTTAAACTCCGTTTTGTCACAAGACAGCAAAGAAAGAGTTGCCATGTCCAGTAACAGGGGTATGTTTAATGCTTTAGGTGCTATTTTGTTTTCTTTGTTTATTTCCCAGGGCTTGAGTGAAGCCACACGTCCATCCCAGTTTACCTTGTTCGCTTTCTGGGGCGGCTTGGTTATGATCGCCGGTTACTACTTCCTGGCATTTCTCACAAAGGAGTTTGCACACAAAGGCGATAACGTAACTGCAAGTGCCGAGGAAAAAATGACAGTCTGGGAAATGATCAAACAAATCTTTGTCAACCCGCCCTTATTGGGTATGTTGATCGGCGATGTCGGCAGATATCTAGGCAGATTCGTTATTTTTGGTATGGCAGTGTATTTTATGAGGGACGTTATGAGTTCTCCCGCCATTATCGGCACTTTCTTTACCGGCATGAATCTCTCGCTTTTTGTCGGAGCTCTTATTGCCCGTCCCATTGCCACAAAGATAGGTGAAAAGAATACCTATGCTCTTTCACTGGTAATCTTTATTATCGGTCTCCTTCTGGTTTATTTCGTGCCCATGAGCCCGACCGCCTTCCTGGTAATCATGTTCTTTACCTATCTGGGCTACGGGATGCCCGATGCGGTGGCCATTGCCATGTATTCCAACACCGTTGACTACGGTGAATGGAAGATCGGGAAAAATGCCAGAGGCTTTATTATGTCGCTCTATGCATTCCCCTTAAAAATCGGTATCCTGTTAAGCCGGGTTGTTATTCCTATCGTTTTAGGTATTGGCGGCTATGTTGCCGGTACAGCTCCCACCTCGCAACTGATCAGCGCTTTAAGGGCCGGTTTCACCCTGGTACCTGCGGCTATTCTGGTCATCAGCCTCATTTGCATTTACTTCCTCTATCGCATTACTCCCGAAAGCTTGAAGCAAATGCAAGCAGAAATTGCTGCCAGAAAACAGGTTAAAGCCTAATCTAAAGTAATAAAGTGGTGGCCTTAGGCCACCACTCAGACTGTAGACAAAAATGGCCTTTAGGAAGCAAAACCTAGAGGCCATTTTCCTTTTAAACATAAAAAAAGCTGAAATATTAAAGAGTACCCCAAAGTTCTTTTCCCCATTCGATATGCCTGAGGTCTGCGGCTATTTCTACATAGGACTGCCATACATGACGGGTAACCACTTTTGGTTTTAATAGAACTAATAAAACTATAGTTAACCGGTATTTCTGTCAAGTTTTCCTTCATTCAGTGCAGCATTAACTTTTTCCCAATCAATCTGATACACAGATTTCTGTTTACAGCCAACAAGCAGTATCACCATAACGAACAATAAAGTAAACAGCCTAAATCTTTTCCTGGAGTTCATAATCAAAACCTCCACAATCTAATTGTTGTTCATAATTAAAATAGCAGAAAGCATGAAGTATACAAAAACAAGAAATAATAATAAATTTTTCAATAAAGTGTAACGAAATGCCTTCTTCCGTGGTTCTATATAATAGAAGGACACGAAAGGAGGCATTTCATTTGCCTAAAAAAAGTTATTTGTTTTTTGGTATTACAATTTGTTTAATTATAATAACCTTTTTGGTTTTAAAAAGTGCACTTTTAAGCAACACGGATAAGGCCATTTCTGAACAGCTAAAAAATGCAAATATTGATATTGAAGTTGAGGGAGCACAAATCTCAAAACTGACAACAGATGATTTTTTAAAAATGAACCTGGTAGAAAAACACTAACACAGTCTACCACCCACAATATG
>JAAYSO010000144.1 GCA_012523945.1 Bacillota bacterium | reverse complement strand
CCTGGCTGATAATTTTTGCTACTTTTTCATAGTAGCCGGGAATATAGATTAGTTCAGCACCGGACTGTCTGAATTTAGTTAAAGTAGGTCTGAACTCCTGGTCGTTTTCCACATAACCTTCTTCCGCCACAACTTCGCCGCCGAGGGCGATAATCTCATCTTTAAAGACCTGGTAGAGACCTTTACTGTAGTCGTTAGTGTTGTCGTAATAAATTGCCACTTTCTTGACGCCCAGCTCATTCATGGCAAAGTCGGCTGCCACCACGGCTTGCGGCGGGTCAATAAAGCAAGTACGGAAGACATACTCCCTGGTTTCTTTTGTTTGCGGATCTACTGTAACGTCCGGGTTGGTGGCCGAGTTGGTAATTAAGGGAATTTTATACTCGGTGATGACAGGAATGACGTTTAAAGTAGCACCGGTAGTGGCCGGGCCTAAATGAGCCACAACATTTTCCTGTGTTACCAGTTTGGTGGCAACGCTTAAAGCTTCGGCCGGATCAGACTTGTTGTCCAAAACAACAGGTTCAATCATTTTGCCGTCAATGCCGCCGGCGGCATT
Organism: Bacillota bacterium; assembly: GCA_012523945.1. Taxonomy (GTDB): domain Bacteria; phylum Bacillota; class Dethiobacteria; order Dethiobacterales; family Dethiobacteraceae; genus JAAYSO01. The sequence goes on along the minus strand of JAAYSO010000144.1, from coordinate 1,501 downwards.
GATTTCTTCAAAAGCTAAAAGGATTGCATCTTTGGCAGTGGTGCCGTAAGCGGCTACACCGCCGGAGAGTTCATAGTTGACGCCGATTCTGATGGTTTCGGCATCATCGCCACCGGGTGTGTTACCGGCACTGTCTTTTTCGCCGCAGCCTACAGCTGCTAAAGCAAAAATAAGTAACATGGCCAGGACAACTAACCAATTTTTTCTTTTCATAGTTTAACCTCCTTTATTTCCCCTGTCCCATTATGAACGATTATATAATAGCTTAAAAAGGCAGTCAATTCTATAATGTTAATACTTTAAAGTATTAAGCAAAAAAAATAAAAAGGCGAGGAAAGTTGGGATTATTTGGCTTTAAAGTTGTAAATAGGCTTGATGATATCGATTACTTCCACCGTATCGTGGATATGTTTTAAGATTTCCTCTATTGGTTTATAAGCCATGGGGCATTCATCAATGGTGGCTTTATTGACGGAAGTGGAATAAATGCCTGTCATGGTTTCTTTGTAGGCGGAGAGGTCAAAAGTTTTTCTGGCCTGGGTCCGGCTCATGATTCTCCCGGCACCGTGAGGGGCGGAATAATTCCAGCCGGCATTGCCTTTGCCTACGGCTAAAATGGAGCCGTCACGCATATTAATAGGGATAATGACTTTTTCCCCTTTACGGGCGGAAATGGCGCCCTTGCGGATAATATTGTCGGTAAAATCAAGGTAATTGTGGATGGTGGAAAAGGTGCTGAAATCAGCAGTAGTTTTGCCCAGGAGGTGCTGCAAAATATTGTCGGCGATAATTTTCCGGTTTAAGCCGGCATATTCCTGGCAGATTTTCATATCATGTAAATATTTTTCCCGCCACTGGCCGGTGAGGAAGCATAAAGCTTTAGGGTAGTTGCCTTTGCCCTGGCACAGTTTAATGGCTTGTTTTTGATAATAATCTGCCACTTGTTTGCCTAAATTCCTGCTGCCTGTATGGATGACTAAATATTTATTCTCGTTTTTATCTACATTGACTTCAATGAAGTGGTTGCCGCCGCCTAAAGTGCCTAAACTTCTTTCCAGTCTTCTTGTATCCTTTAATTCCCGGTAGCAGTACATCTCCTGCAGGGCGGGGAAGCGGGTATGACGGCTTGGGTGGACTTTAAAGCCGCTGGGTACATAGGCGTAAATAATTTCATCCAGTTCCGCCAGGTCAAACTCAATTTTACCCAGTTCAATGGTGAGCATACCGCAGCCGATATCAACGCCGACAATATTGGGGATGACTTTATCACCCAAATCGGCGGTAAAACCGATGGTGCAGCCGATACCGCTATGCACATCAGGCATAATGGCTACTTTGGCTCCGGCAATAAAATCCTGGTTTAAAAGTTCAATGATTTGTGCTTTGGCTTCTGCTTCCAGGTTATCAGTATAGACGGTTGCCTCATTATACTTTCCTTTGAGAATAATCATGCTGACTTTCCTTTCTTACTTGCTGTGCTCAAAAGACAGAGCCATTTACT
>JAAYSO010000143.1 GCA_012523945.1 Bacillota bacterium | reverse complement strand
GCAGGCACTTCTCATAATTTAGGCGAACATTTCGCCAGGGTTTTTGATATTACTTACCTGGATAAAGACGGGGAATTAAAATATGTCTGGCAGACTTCCTGGGGGGTTTCAACGCGCTTAATCGGTGCCATTATCATGGTACACGGTGATGAACGCGGGTTGGTTTTACCACCACTGGTAGCACCCATTCAGGTGGTTTTAGTGCCTATTGCTCCGAAAAAAGCACAAGAGGAAGTTCTGGCAAAAGCCAGGGAGCTCTACAGTGAATTAAAAGCAGCCGGGGTGCGGATTGAAATGGACGATCGCGAAGAATATTCACCCGGTTGGAAATTTAATGAGTGGGAAATGAAAGGGGTACCGCTAAGACTTGAAATCGGCCCGCGTGATTTGCAGGCCGGAGTTGCCGTGCTGGCGCGGCGGGATACTGGGGAAAAAGAAACAGTTGCTCTGGAGGAACTGATGGAGCGCATACCGGCTCTGCTGGAGGAAATTCAAAAAAACATGTTTGCAAAGGCAAAGCAATTCCAGGAGGAAAACACGCACAGAACAGACGATTACGAAGAATTCAAGCAAATTATTGCGGAAAAACGCGGGTTTGTTATTTCCTCCTGGTGTGGCAGCGATGATTGTGAGCTGGCCATCAAAGAAGAAACAAAAGCCACCATTCGCAATATCCCTTTCCATTTGCAAAATGAAAAACCCGGCAATTGCCTAAATTGCGGCAGTCCCGGCAAGTATCTTGTCTACTTTGCCCGCTCGTATTAAAACTGCAAAGAATATCGGGGTGGTTAATATGGAAGAAAAAAAACGGCTACGCCAGCTGATAAAAGAAAAACGAGATCAGTTAACATGGCAACAGGTAGAAGAATATAGTGATAAAATTGCCGCACAGCTTTTTGCTTTGCCCCAATACCGTTCGGCACAGACAGTGATGTATTTTTTGCATTTTGGCAAAGAAGTTATGACACAAAAAATGGTGCTGGAATCTTTTGCCCACGGTAAAAGAGTGGTAGCCCCGAAAACTGTGAAAGAAGGCAGGCAGTTGCTTTTGGCGGAAATCACAAATTTGGAAGAAGATTTAACTCCCGGCCCGTGGAATATACCGGAGCCGAAGGTAGACATCTTGCCCCAAGTAGATCCTCAAGAAATAGATTTTGTGGTGGCCCCGGGTCTGGCCTTTGATGAAAAAGGGAATCGCTTAGGCTATGGGGCCGGTTATTACGATCGCTTTTTCCCACGTTTGCGCCCGGGGGTGCCGCTGGTTGCCGTTGCTTTTGAACTGCAAATTCTGGATAATATCCCGGTGGAGCCCTGGGATAAGCAGGTAGATATGGTTATAACGGAGAAACGTGTCATCCGGTGCAGAAAGTAAAACTACCTGAAAAAAATGGTCATTGCCGGAAAAACTGAATTACAGTACAATAGAGATAGAGAACAAAGAAATAAGATTTCCCTGGAAATGCTTTCTGGCTTCCCGGGGATTTTTTGTGCCTTTTGCAGGAATAAGCTCGTGTGAACACGAATCTATAGTGAATTAAGCATCATAAATTTAATTTATGTACTAAACCAATTTATTTTGAACATGATAGCTAGTATGCAAAGGAGGTTAGACGAGTTGAAAGAGAATCTGGAGAAAAATTATACAGAAGATCCCTTTGACTATGAAGCAGTTGAAGAGGTTTTAGAGCGCTATCAAGATGAAAAAGGTGCACTGATACCAATTTTACAGGCGATCCAGGAAGCCTATGGATATTTGCCTCGCGAGGCACTGGAATATGCCGCCAGACAACTTAAGACTCCGCTTAGTAAAATCTTTGGCGTTGCTACTTTTTATGCCCAGTTTCATTTAACACCGCGGGGTAAAAATATTATTCGTGTTTGTCAAGGAACGGCGTGCCACGTTCGCGGCGCTGCCAAAATCATGCAAGCATTAAGGGAACAACTTGATTTAGATGTGGACGGAACCACAGAAGATCTGAAGTTTACACTGGAATCGGTTGCCTGTATCGGTGCCTGCGGCTTGGCTCCTGTTATTATGATTAATGATGATACTTTTGGCCGGCTGACACCTGATAAAATCGCGGGAATTCTGGAAAAGTATTAAAGCACGGATTGTTAGGGGGGTAAATCATGGAGCGAAGACGAATTTTACTTTGTGCAGGAACCGGCTGTATTTCCTCGGGTTCGTTGGCAGTGAAGGAAGCCCTGCTTAACGAGTTGGAGAAAAGAGGAATTGCTGATCAATTTGAGATTGTTACCTCTGGGTGCCATGGTTTCTGCGAGCAGGGGCCAATTGTGATTGTACATCCGGAAGATATTTTCTATTGCCGCGTGCAGGCAGAAGATGTTCCGGAATTAGTAGAAGAATACTTGGTAAATGGTCGTGTTGTGGACCGTTTGCTTTTTAAAGATCCTATTTCCGGTGAAGCAGTTAAAAACCATATGGAAATCGGTTTTTATGCTAAACAGTCCCGTAGAGTGCTGCATAACTGCGGTGTTATCGACCCGGAAAATGTTGATGAATACTTGGCCCAGGGCGGTTATGAAGGATTAAAAAATGCTCTGCAGATGAGTCCTGTTGAAGTAATTGAAGAAGTAAAAAAATCTGGTTTGCGCGGCCGCGGCGGCGCAGGTTTCCCCACCGGCTTGAAGTGGGAGTTTACCTATAAAGCCCAGGGGGACAAGAAGTACGTGGTCTGTAATGCTGACGAAGGCGACCCCGGCGCCTTTATGGACCGCAGTGTGCTGGAAGGCGACCCGCATGCAGTCATTGAAGGCATGCTTATTGCCGCTTATGCCATTGGAGCCGATGAAGGCTATGTTTATGTCCGCGCTGAATATCCTTTAGCCATTAAAAGATTGCGTTTAGCTATAGAAGCAGCAAACAGGCTTGGATATTTAGGCAAAAATATTATGGGTACGGATTTTAGTTTCCAGCTTAAAATTAAGGAAGGTGCCGGCGCTTTTGTCTGCGGTGAAGAAACAGCCCTTTTAGCTTCTATTGAAGGGGAAAGGGGAATGCCGCGCCCACGCCCGCCTTTCCCTGCCAATTCAGGGCTGTGGGGCAAACCCACTTGCCTGAATAACGTGGAAACATTCGCCAATATACCGCTAATTTTCCGTATTGGCGTGGAAGAATATACTAAAGTTGGTACAGAACGCAGTAAAGGCACGAAAATTTTTGCCCTCACCGGGAAAATTAATAATACCGGTTTGGCTGAAGTACCCATGGGTATTACCATGCGGGAAATTATTTTTGACATTGGCGGCGGTATTAAGGGAGGCAAGAAATTTAAGGCTGTGCAGATAGGCGGTCCTTCCGGCGGGTGTTTGCCGGAGGAGCAATTAGATTTGCCGGTTGATTACGACTCCCTGACGGCAGCCGGAGCCATGATGGGCTCAGGCGGCTTGGTGATCATGGATGAAGAAACATGCATGGTGGATTTGGCCAGATTCTTTTTAACGTTTACGCAAAAAGAATCTTGCGGTAAATGTACTCCCTGTCGTGAGGGTACGAAGCGTATGCTGGAAATTTTGGAACGCATTACCCAGGGCAATGGTGAAGACGGCGACCTGGAAATGCTGGAAGAGCTGGCTACCACCATTAAAGACAGTTCTCTTTGTGGTTTAGGACAGACTGCTCCTAATCCTGTATTAAGTACACTGCGCTATTTCCGTGAGGAGTATGAAGAGCATATTTATGAGAAGAAATGCCGTGCCGGGGTTTGCACAAACCTGGTCAGCTATTTCATCTTACCGGATAAATGTGTTGGCTGTACAGTTTGTGCCAGAAATTGTCCTGTGAATGCCATTTCCGGCGAACGGAAAGCACCGCATGAAATTGATCAGTCTGTCTGCATTAAATGTGGTGTCTGTTACGAAAAATGTAAGTTTGATGCCATTATCTTGAAATAGAAAGGGAGGGGATGAAATGACCAAGGTGAATATCACCATAAATGGTCAGCAGCTTGAGGTTGATGCTTCCATGACCATTTTGGAAGCAGCGGAATCTGCCGGTATTGAAATCCCCACATTTTGCCATGACCCGGAACTGACCAGGGTCGGCGCTTGTCGCATCTGTGTGGTTGAAGTTGCCGGAGCACGCAATCTTCCGGCTGCCTGTACCACACCGGTGTCAGAAGGAATGGTGATTGAAACTGAATCGGAACGTGTAATCAAAGCACGGAGAGTTAATTTGCAGTTAATCTGGGCTAATCACCCCCAGGACTGTTTAACATGTGAAAAAACGGGATCCTGCAAACTGCAAGATTACAGCTACCGTTACAATGTTACCGGCAGCCCTTATCAAGGGGAAGCCAAAGTTTTCGAGTTGGATAACACCAATCCGTTTTTCTTCCGTGATTTAAACAAATGTATTTATTGCGGCAAATGTGTACGCAAATGCTTTGAGGTTAACGGTGCCGGAGCCATTGAATTCATGTATCGTGGCTTCAACTCCAAGGTAACTACTGCTTTTGATGTTCCCCTGGAGGAGTCTTCCTGTGTCATGTGTGGGATGTGCGTTGATGTTTGTCCGGTGGGGGCGTTGACGCCGCTACAAGGTTTACACAACAATCGTCCTTGGGAAGTGGAAAAAGTTCTTACCACATGTCCCTATTGTGGTTGCGGCTGCACTTACTACCTGCATGTCAAAAACGATAAGATTGTGGGTCTTACTCCTAATTTTGAGGGGCCGCTAAAAGGACATATGTGTGTGAAAGGGCGTTTTGGCTGGGATTTTGTTGACAGTCCTGATCGCTTAAAAACGCCTTTGATCAAAAAAGACGGGGAATTTGTTGAAGCCACTTGGGATGAAGCTCTTGATCTTGTGGCCTCCAAGTTTAAGGAGGTGAGGGCACAGTACGGTCCTGATGCCATTGCCGGTTTGTCTTCAGCACGTACCACCAATGAAGAGAACTATCTCTTCCAAAAATTGCTGCGTAGCCTGGGGACAAATAATGTGGACCATTGTGCCCGTTTGTGACACTCTCCGACTGTGGCCGGTCTGGCCGCTGCCTTTGGAAGTGGAGCAATGACAAATACTATTAATGAGGTTGAAGATGCCAAGGCTATTTTTGTAATTGGTTCCAACACCACCGAGAACCATCCGGTCATTGGCTATCGTATTAAACGTGCCGTTAAAAAAGGCGCCAAACTGATTGTGGCAGACCCGCGCAGGATTGAGCTTTGCGATTATGCTGATGTTTTCCTGCAATTAAAACCGGGTACAAATATTGCCCTCTTAAATGCCATGGCCCATGTTATTCTTAAAGAAGGCCTGGCAGATGAAGAATTTATTAAAGCAAGAACGGAAAACTTTGACGCTTTAAAAGCAACCGTGGAAAAGTATACACCTGAATATGCAGAAAAAATCACCGGTGTACCGGCAGAAAATATTATCAGGGCTGCCCGGATCTATGCCGAGGCAGAGACTGCCAGTATCCTTTACACCATGGGTGTCACCCAGCATACTACCGGTACTGATAATGTGCTTTCCATTGCCAACCTGGCCCTGCTGACCGGCAATATCGGCAAGCCGTTCAGCGGTGTCAACCCGCTGCGCGGGCAAAATAATGTGCAGGGTGCCTGTGATATGGGAGCGCTGCCGGATGTCTTTACCGGTTATCAGTCTGTTACTGATGAGAAAGCAAGGGCTAAATTTACTCAGGCATGGGGTGTAGAGCTTTCCGGCACCCCCGGGCTAACCGTTACCGAAATGTTTTCTGCGGCGGAAAACAGGGATATTCGTGCCATGTATATCATGGGAGAGAATCCTTATCTGTCTGATCCGGATTCTTCCCATGTCCGTTACTGTATGGAGCAGCTGGAATTTCTCGTTGTACAGGACCTGTTCCTGACAGAAACGGCAAAATATGCAGATGTGGTCTTGCCTGCAGTCTCGTGGGCAGAAAAAGAAGGCACTTTTGTCAATACGGAGCGGCGCGTACAAAAGGTTAACCAGGCACTGAAGCCACGCGGCAAAGCAAAAGCTGACTGGCAGATAATAAATGAAATCGGCAAAAGATTGGGCTTCGGCTGGAATTACCGGTGTGCCGAGGATATCTTTACAGAAATAGCTGCCCTTACACCAAGTTATGCCGGCATCAACTATGAACGCTTGGGGGTAACAGGCATTAACTGGCCCTGCCCCACAGAGGACCATCCCGGAACACCTATTTTGCATGTGGGCAAATTTAGCCGCGGTTTAGGCCGCTTTAGTGCGGTTGAACATCAGGATCCGGCAGAAAAACCGGATGAGGATTTCCCGTTCCTGCTGACTACGGGCCGGGTGCTCTATCATTATCATACCGGAACTATGACCCGGAGAAGCAAAGGCCTCAGAAAGGTGCTCAACGAAGAATTAATGGAAATTAACCCTCATGACGCCAAAGCACTTAAATTACAAGAGTCCGATCTGGTTAAAGTATCTTCTCGCCGCGGTGAGGTGAAATCGAAAGTCAGAATTACCGACCGTGTTCCCCGGGGAGTCGTCTTTATGACTTTCCACTTTAAAGAGACGGCTGCCAATTTACTGACCAGTTCACACTCTTGTCCGACGGCCAAAATCCCTGAATTGAAAGTAACTGCCGTTCGGGTTGAAAAAGCATAATTTCCGGTAAGCGGATGCTCTCTCCCGAGCATCCGCTTTTTTTAAACTTTTCCGCTCAAGGAGGACATGATGGAAAAGATAGTAGTTTCTAAAAAAATCTTGCGTGTAGATGACAAAGGCATACATGAACTTGATGATCCCGTAATCCGGGAAGTGCCGTTGACTATCTTTTTGAATGGCAAAGAATTGGTGACACTTTTGCATACACCGGAAAGGTCTGAGGAGCTAGCGGTAGGATTTTTGCGTTCTGAAGGTTTAATTCGCCGGTTTGCTGATATACGCTCCCTGCGTTTTGACCAAGAGCAGGGGATTGTGTTTGTGGAGACGAAAGGAAATGAACTGGCGGAAAAATTGTACGGTAAGCGTACTATTACTTCCGGTTGCGGCAAAGGTACGGTTTTTTATCATGCCCTTGATGCTTTAAAAAGTAACCCTGTAAAATCTGAAATGACAATTCCCGCCCGGCAAATTTTGGCTCTAATGCGACAGTTGCAGGAAAGGGCTGAACTTTACCAGCAAACAGGCGGGATACACAGTTCCGCCTTGGGCAGTAAAGAAGGGCTGCTCTACGTTTGTGAAGATATTGGACGCCATAATGCTGTGGATAAACTGATCGGCCATTGTTTAAAAGAAGAGATTGATCTGAACGAAAAAGTTTTATTAACCAGCGGCAGGGTATCTTCGGAAATTTTAATTAAAACGGCAAAATTAAGCATTCCCGTTTTAGTATCAAGGTCGGCACCTACAGAATTAAGTATTGAACTGGCAATCAATTTGGGCATTACCCTGATTGGTTTTGCCCGCGGGCGCCGGTTCAATATCTATGCCAATCAGCAAAGAATACAGATTAACTAAACAACCCGGAGGTAATGGAGTTGAACATCATTGATTTACGCAGTGATAGTGTAACAAAACCGACGGCAGCTATGCGCAGGGCTATGGCAGAGGCTGAACTTGGTGATGATGTCTATGGTGAAGACCCTACCGTCAACCGCCTGGAAACATTGGCGGCGCAAATGGTAGGTAAAGAG
>JAAYSO010000142.1 GCA_012523945.1 Bacillota bacterium | reverse complement strand
GTCCCGCGTTCGAGTCGCGGATGGCTCACCATCTAACTTTGCGAGAGTGGTGGAACGGCAGACACGCTAGATTCAGGATCTAGTGGGCATTACGCCTGTGGGGGTTCAAATCCCCCCTCTCGCACCACTGACAAACATTAAAAACCCTTATATGATGAGGGTTTTTTTTTATCTAATCAATTTTTCCGGCGGGGGCCAGGTAAGCGGATCGGCTTTTTTGCGATTTTGGAAAAAAAGCCCTCCGATCACAATGACCGGAGGCACATTTCTTATTAGCGCTTATGGTTATTGTTTGGTTTCACCTCCTTTGCTACTATGTAGGCCGCCCCTGCCTAGCAGAGACAGCCATGCAAAGAGGTGCAAATAGGGCAGCAGTACAGTATATGCTGGTTGATAGATTTTGTGCTATAAAAAATGCAATCATAAATCCGCCCCCGAAAGTCCGGGACTGCATGGGGCAGGAATTAGGCTCAAACAAAAATGGATACAACTATTGTACGCAAAAGTGTATACTGAATATATAAGTTTAACTCTGGTGCTACTTTGGCGTCTTATGTACTGCAAGCAGGAACCAGCGAATACGGGGTGACAAAATGCGTCCATGGGGTACTTTAGTGGGTGTACGGCCCAGCAAACAACTGCACAAACTGCTTGATGAGGGTAAAGGCTACAATGAAGCTTTGGCTTTTATGCAGCAGCATTTCCGCCTTAGTCAGGAAAAGTTTGATCTTTTATGGCAAGTTTGCCTGACAGAGCGTCCTTTTTTACGGGAAAGCTCACGGCCAAAAGTTTTCAGTGTTTACGTAGGCATACCTTTTTGTCCTACCCGCTGCCTATACTGTTCTTTTCCTTCCCATTCACTGACTGAACTTAATCAACTGCGGGAAAGCTTTGTGGAAAAACTCCTGTTTGAAATCAAAGCCACCGGGCAAATGACAAAACGTCTGCAAATGGCACCTTATACAATTTACTTGGGCGGCGGAACTCCAACCTCTCTCATACCTGAGGAGCTAGAAGCAGTTATTGCCGCCTTACAGGAAGCTTTTCCGGGCAAATGGCGTGAGTTTACAGTTGAAGCGGGTCGGCCGGACACCATTACTCCCGGACATCTGAAAATCTTAAAACAAAAAGGTGTCACCCGCATCAGTGTTAATCCGCAATCCATGCACGCAAAAACTTTAAAAATCATTGGACGCCATCATACTGTGGAGGAAGTTTACCAGGCGGTGAAATATGTTCGCGAAGCGGCTATACCTGTAATAAATATGGATTTAATACTCGGTCTGCCCGAGGAAAATGCAGCCATGGTTGCCGCCTCGGTACGACAGCTTTTGAATTTTACTCCGGAAAATATTACTCTCCATATCTTTTCGCCTAAAAGAGCTTCGCGCTATTATCAAAACCAAACTGCCTACTCTCTGCCTCCTGACAGTGAAATCTTTGCAATGCAAAAGCAAGCTTTGGCATTACTGTCCCCGCAGTACCGTCCCTATTACCTGTATCGCCAGCGCAATATTCTGGCCGGTTTGGAAAATATCGGTTTGTGTACGACGGGGCATGAATGTATTTATAATATAGTAATGATTGAAGAACGTCACCACATTTTCGGTTTAGGCGGCGGTGCCACCAGTAAAATCATTAATGCCGATTTATCGCTGACTAATATTGCCACCCCCAAAGATGTGCGTATGTATATGGAAAGGGTAGAGGAACTGCTGGAACGCCGGGAAAAAACCTTAATTAAAGCATTGCAGGAAAGCTGACTCCAAATACGAAATTTATCAGGCAAATCAAGGTTGATACAATTCCTGCCGCCATCAAAAAAGCTCAACTGCTTCCTTTGGTAAACAGTTGAGCTTTTTCCGTCTTGCTTTTTCGCTAATCACCATATAGCCACTTACTACCTGTTTTTTCATACTCAATTAATTCAGCCGCTGTAAAGAAAAGCTTGATTTCCCGCTCTGCGCTTTCCGGCGAATCTGAACCGTGAATGACATTGTTGCCTGTAGAAACGGCAAAATCACCGCGGATAGTGCCGGGAGCCGCTTCCGCCGGATTTGTTTTCCCCATCATGGTACGAACGATGGAGATGGCGTTTGCCCCCTCCCAGACCATGGCCACAACCGGTCCGGAAGTAATGAAATCAATTAACTCATTGTAGAAGGGCTTGTCCCGGTGTTCACCATAATGTTCTGCCGCCAGTTCCTTTGTCACTTGCAGCATTTTCATACCCACCGCTTTTAAACCTTTCCGCTCAAAACGGCTAATAATTTCACCAATTAAATTGCGCTGCACTCCGTCAGGCTTAATCATGACAAAAGTTTTTTCCACTTTTTCACTCCTCAGTGACTTAATAGGTAATCAGTGGCCTGTTATCAGCAATAATTCTTGTCTCTTGGGCAATGGCTCTTCTAATATCTTTAGGCACAGAAAACATATTTATGTGGGTTTCACCGTCGTAGTAGAGCAAATCATTAAGCTTTCTTGCCTGCAAACGCTTATCCACTTCTTCCGGTGTCAGCTGTAAAGGATCCAGGTTTTTTGCGGCTAAAGTAAATGCCCACTGCGTATCGAAGGAAGGGATAAACGCGGAATAAGAGCGGACAATCGGGTAAGATATTTGCAGTGTATTATAGATGGCTGCGTGGCATTCAATTAAACGCGGGTTAAAATTGCCTGATTGCAGGGCAAGGACTCCGTCTTCCGCCAGTCTGTCGATTGTAGTTTGGAAAAACTCTTTTGTAAACAGCAGATATGAAGGTCCGTCATCTACCGGCTCCGTTAAATCCATGATAATTATATCAAAGACTTGATCCGTTTCTTCCAAGTATTTGCGTGCATCCATGTGTAACACTTGAACTTTAGAATCATTAAAAGCTCCCTGACTCCATTGCGGCAGATATTCCTGGCAAAGTTCCACTACTTCGCGGTCAATATCAACCATAATAATTTGTTCAACGGAAGGATGGCGCAAAATTTCACGCAGAACAGCGCCCTCTCCTCCGCCCACAATCATAATCTGTTTTGGTTCAGGATGCAGGATCATGGCCGGATGGATTAATGTTTCATGGTAAATATACTCATCATAAGCCGATGACTGAATTTTTCCGTCAAGAATCAGACAACGTCCAAAAAATTCTGTATCTAAAATCTCTACAGTCTGGTATTTAGTTTTACCACTGTAGATAACCTCTTCCACTCCATGCATATGCGCTTGTGTAGGGTGAGTAAATTCTATAAACCACTTCCAAACCGGTGCCTTCAAGGTGGCCTCCCCCTTTCGTTTTTTCATTTAGAAGTTGGCCGCCCTAACGGAGACTTCATGTCCAAAAATGCCGCGCTTAATTTCCTGCGCCTCTAAATGTTCTGCTGCAAAATGATCTTTTAAATAATTACACGACACCCACGGATCAACTTTTTCTCCACAGGTAAAAACATCAACCGCTGCGTAGCCAAGTTCAGGCCAGGTGTGAATCGCCAGATGCGACTCGGAAATCACAACAACGCCACTTACGCCCTGGGGACTAAATTTGTGAAAGGCCACTTCCCGAATTTCTGCGCCTGCTTCTAAAGCGGCGTCGACCATAGTTCGTTCAATCCTCTTTACATCATTAAGGATTTCCCTGGGACATCCATAAAATTCTGCCAGAACGTGGCGACCTAATGCGCTCATTTTCTGAAGCCTCCTTTGTTTTTTTATTTACCCATAAACTGGGCAAGATCCTTAAAGACATCAAGTTAAATTGTAACAAATTCACGGCAAATGTCAATGTATTTTGCATTTTTTTTTACTTAATGCCGCTGAAGTGCCGCTTTGTGGCTTTATGTCTGTTTTTCTATCGCTTTGGCCGTTTCACTCTCTTCTTAGATGTTCTCTGTTTTTTTATGATTTTCGCCGGAAAAACATCATAAACAATAAAAGGCAGGAAGTTCCCCCCTGCCACATTCATTAGTTTCTGCAAAAATTCATTTTTATTATATGCTAAAAATCTATTTCTGTTACGACAAATCTGGCTATGTTCCCTGCTTCCAATCTTTTTTTCACAGTTTCATAATCATTACAAAGCTCCACCAACTTTTCCGGCCGGGCATTTTCCTCTCCGGGTTCCCGGATTATTTCTAGATAGTACAAAAAATCCCCTCCTTACACTTTATAATTTCACCGGTAAGGAGGGAACTCCTTTTGCAAAAATCCGGCAAATTTTTCTCCTAATTCTTTAAACTATGCAACGGCGCTGGTATCCGGCCGCCGCGCAGAACAAAAAGAGCAGAAGAAAAAGAAGATGTGGACATCACGGGAGCTCGACCCAAAAGTCCGCCAAATTCAACATAATCGCCAACACCTTTGCCCGGTGCCGGGATGATGCGCACAGCCGTAGTTTTGTGATTAATGACACCAATGGCTGCCTCATCAGCAATAATGGCAGCAATTGTTTCTGCCGATGTCTCTCCGGGCACAGCGATCATATCCAAGCCCACAGAACAGACACAAGTCATGGCCTCCAGTTTGTCCAAAGAAAGGGCACCGGCTTCAACGGCACGGATCATGCCTTCGTCTTCACTGACAGGAATAAAAGCTCCCGACAAACCACCCACATAGGAAGAAGCCATGAGTCCGCCTTTTTTGACAGCATCATTGAGGAGAGCCAATGCTGCCGTAGTACCGTGCGCCCCGCAACGCTCAAGTCCCATGGCCTCTAAAATTTCCGCCACACTGTCCCCGATGGCCGGTGTCGGTGCCAAAGAAACGTCCACAATGCCAAAGGGGACATTAAGACGTGCTGCCGCTTCGCGTCCAATTAGCTCTCCCATCCGGGTTATTTTAAAAGCAGTCTTTTTTATGATTTCCGCCAGGGTGCCAAAATCACTGTCTTGGGACTTCTCCACTGCGCGTTTTACTACTCCCGGCCCGCTAACACCGGTGTTAATGACACAATCAGGCTCGCCCACACCATGAAAAGCTCCTGCCATGAAGGGGTTATCTTCCGGCACATTGGCAAAAACCACCAGCTTGGCGCAGCCCAGCCCGTCACGATCTGCTGACAGTAGTGCAGTTTCTTTAATCACTTCTCCCATGCGGTGTACTGCATCCATGTTTATACCTGCTTTACTGGTAGCTACATTGACAGAAGCACAAACTCTTTCGGTAGCGGAAAGCGCCTGCGGGATGGAATTAATTAAATACAGATCACCGGAAGTAAAACCTTTATGTACAAGGGCTGAAAATCCCCCAATAAAATTTACGCCCACCTCTGCCGCCGCCTTATCCAAAGTTTCGGCAAACATAAAGTAATCGTCTGTTTTAGACGCCTCAGCCACCAGCGCAATGGGAGTGACGGAAATGCGTTTATTAACAATGGGAATGCCAAATTCACGTTCCAGCTCTTCACCCACAGGTACCAGTCGCCGGGCTAAACGTGTAATTTTGTCATAAATTTTTTGTGTAGCAATTTTCGGATTTTCATGAGCACAGTCTCTGATACTGATTCCCATGGTAATAGTGCGAATATCTAAATGCTCCTCTTGTACCATTTTGATTGTTTCAAGTATTTCCTGCATCGTGAGCATAGCTACACCTCTTTTAAATCCTATGCATGAAGCGGAAAATATCTTCATGCTGTACATCAATTTTTAAGCCCAGCTCTTTACCCTTATCATGCAGCAGTTCCTTAAGAGTAGCCAAATCAATATCACTGTTTTCCATATCGGCAATAAGAATCATGGTAAATAATTTCTGCATAATGGTCTGGCTGATATCTAAAATATTTATATTATGAGTTGAGAGAATTTGCGCCACCGCCGCGATAATCCCAACCCGGTCCTGCCCCAGTACGCTGACAATAACACGATTTTTACGTGGTTCATGACTCATTGGCATACAATCGCTCCTTTTAAGATGTAAAGCTTTTAACTTATTCTACTCCTGCTTAAAATTCCCTGCTTACCCTGCAGAAAAGCCGGGAGTAACTTAAACCAATGCATAAATTCTCCACATTTATGGCAGGGATTAAAAATATTTGTATTGAATGATTAATTAAACCCATAAAATTATAAGGCAGAACATTTGAAAGGGGTAATTCGCTATTAATAATATTGCCTTTTTCTTGATACCCAAAAAAGAAGTTGTTTACCTTCCCTTAAATTGTACCATGCGGCAAGCTATCGAACGGATGGAATTTCACCGTTATACTGCCCTTCCCATAATTGACGGCAACGGAAAATATGCAGGCACTTTAACGGAGGGTGACTTATTATGGAAAATGAAAAACACACCGGGGCTTACTTTTGCCAATACGGAAAAAATACCCATTACCGAAATTCCCAGGCGGATAAAAAATGAACCTGTCCGCATTGACGCCACCATTGAAAGTCTCTTAAACCTGGCAGTTACACAAAATTTTGTGCCCGTGGTGGATGACCATGACACTTTTATCGGTATCATTCGCCGCCGGGAAATTATACTTTATTTTGCCCAACAAGCGGCCCAAATGAAAACAATTCCGGCAAAATAAGTTCTAATCGGGCTGTAACACCCCGGGGTGATCGTTGGCAGGGCTGTTAACTTGCCGGCTGACGCGCGTGGCTGTCATTTTTTCCGCCGGATAAGGCTTTAATAAAGGAAGCAAAATTTCAGGCTTATCAATCTCATGATCAAGCCAAATCTTTTCCGCCTCCCGGGAAAGAATGACAGGCATCCGTCCGTGTATTTTTTCTACCAGTTCATTGGCTGCAGTAGTAATAATACAAAAAGTTTCAATTTCTTCCCCGGTCCGGGATTGCCGGCTCTCCCACAACCCGGCAAAGGCAAATAATTTATCGTCTTTTAAAGTAAAGCGATAGGGAATCTTTTCCCGTCCTTTTTTTTCCCATTCATAAAAACCATCGGCCGGGATTAAACAACGCCTGTGTTTTAAATTGTGGCGATAGCTTTTTTTCTCGGCCAGTGTTTCTGCCCGGGCATTAATCAGCCTGTTACCTGTTGTCTCTTCCTTTACCCAGAAAGGAATTAAGCCCCAGTCCATTATTTTTAGTTTGTCGCCCGCCACAATCACAGGCACGCTTTGCGTGGGAGCAATATTGTAGCGGGGCTTTAACCCGGCAATCTGTACCCCGAAACGTAAAATTAAATCTTCCCAATTAATTAATGTAAACCTGCCGCTCATTTTTTTCACCTCATGCACATAAAAGTTGCCAACGCTTCAGTATAATATGATCTTACCACATCTTTCAAGCAAAAAAGTGATTAATCCTGCGTAGACTTACCAACAATATTAGCGGAGGTGAACACAAATGGCCAAAAGCTCTACCACTAGTCTGGCAGTAGCCGGTACCGGAGCAGTTGTCACCGGTATTGGACGCCTGATAGGCGGAAGAGTGGGTGCCTGGATTTCCGGTTTCGGTTTAGCTCATATTGTCCTGGGTTTGTTGGATATGACCAGACCGACAGTGAGAAGAAATTCGTAGTTCACCTTGCAAAAGCAATAAGCCGACAGATTAGGCTGACCTAAACTGTCGGCTTTTGCCTTGCAAACTTTATTAGAATAATTCGGCTTCTTTTAATTCCTCCAGGGTAATGTTCCAGACCTGATCAGTAGCCGTTTTTTCTGTACTGAAGAATTCAGGTAACTTTTTATCTTCATCGGTAAATCCGGCTGCTTCATTGAATTTTTTCTCCAGGAGCAGTGTCTGCACACCAATCTGAAGGACTTTATCCATATCCCACTCGCCACCGAAGAGTCCGGCAAACATTTCCGGGAACAGCTCCGGATTCAAGGCTTTAGTAACACAGAAAATGCAGCCGATATTGTCGGCAACCGCACTTCCCACCTGTAGTTCAGACACAATTTGTACTTTACCTTCTTTAGCAGCATGATCCAAATCAGGGATGACGATGGTATTACCTGTGGTATGGTCTGCTCCCATGGCGGTAACACTGTAAGTTACTCCCTGTCCTTTCATGGTGCGGGGATCATAAGCCGGTATTGCCTGACCTTTAACGGTAGGAACACGTTTGGCACCTAGATACTCGCAAACAGCCGCAGTACCGTTGCCAAGGGCATTGCCAAATTCAGTTCCTTTAAACATTTCATCAAGCAGAGCCAGGACACCTTCCTGGTCTCCCCAGGCGATTTTGCCGTTTTCCATGCAAACCGCCAGGGCATCACCAATATCAATTGTGTCGATACCGAAATCATCAAGGATCCTGTCAACTTTGGCAATAAAGTCTAAATCATAAATATCACAGTTGGGACCACAAAGAGCAATAGTTTCATACTCCAGGCCGCCTGTGAGGAAATTACCGTCACTGTCATTATAAATATTTGCACATTTTACCAGGCACCCGGGCTGACAGGGCTGTCCTGTTTTACCGCCACGTTCTGCATTAAGTCTGTGCAGTGCATCTACACCGACTTTTTCTATATCTTCTTTGGCGGCAAACTCACCGCTAAAGTTGCGAACAGGCAGTATATTCAAAGCGGCGTTCGGCTCCAGAATGCCATGTGTACCGGCTGCATTTAAGCCTTTAGTCTCGTCATCATTTAAAACGGCTGTAACAAATTTCTTATTGGCTTGGTCAAATCTTTCCTTGTCTGCGTACGGAACCTGGTAACGGTTTGCCGCCGCTTCAACAACAATCCCTTTAATCTGCTTTGCTCCCAGAACTGCACCTAAACCGCCGCGGCCTGCAGCACGGGTGGGGTATCCGGTTTGACCGTCTGAAACCATAATGGAGGCCACATTATATTTCCGTTCCCCGGCCACGCCCAGAGCTGCCACACCAATTTTCTCTCCATAAAGCTCGTACATTTTTTCTATAAATTTATAGGTTCCCAGTCCCAGATAATCGTCGGCAGGCAACAGTTCAACTTTACCTTCTTTATTTATCAAAACATAATACCAGGAATCATCGGCGGGCAAATCTTCGAAAATAATCATTTTAATCCCATGCTGATTTAGGTATAGTCCCAGGTTACCACCGACATTAGATTCTTTAATGGTACCTGTAAGAGGGCTTTTTGCGCCAAAAGAAACACGGTTTGCCGTTGACAAGGGTGTACCGCCAAAAATACTTGTACAAACTAGAAGTTTGTTCTCCGCGCCTAAAGGATCACATTTGGGATTTACTTCATCATTGAGAAATTTTGCCGTTAAGCCACGATTACCGAAAAATTTGTACTCTTCTTTAAAATTCTCTGCAGTTACCGTTTTCTCCCTGGTGTTAATACGGAAAACCTTTGCCATTTTCATCCCCTCCGTTTTTCATATTCTCTGCTTCCATTCACATGTGTCTTGCTCTGCATACAGCAGCACTACAGCATTACATTAAAACAAGCTGTTTACACGTATAGTCCGCCGTTAACACTAAGCGTCTGCCCCGTTATATAAGACGCGGCATCACTGGCAAGAAAAACTACAGCTTCAGCAGCTTCTTCAGGTTGTCCCGCCCGGCGCAAAGGAATTCGTGCCAAAAGCTGTTCCTGGATATGGGCAGGAATTGTTTTCGTCATCTCTGTATCCATAAAGCCAGGAGCCACGGCATTAACGGTAATTCCCTTGCGTCCCAGTTCCTTGCTTAATGTTTTTGTTAAACCAATAATGCCCGCTTTAGCAGCAGCATAGTTAGTCTGACCGAAATTACCTTCCAAAGCGGCAATGGAGGTAATATTGACAATACGGCCATAGTTGCGAGGAATCATAACTTTTATAACTTCCTGAATGCAGATAAACATAGACTTTAAATTAGTATTAATTACTTCATCCCACTGCTGGTCAGTCATTTTAATAATCTGTGCATCACGAGTAATGCCGGCATTATTAACTAAAATATCGATTTGTGAAAAATTGTCCATGGTTTGTGCTACTAAAGCCGCCACTTCTTCCCTGCTGGTTACATCGCAACGCACGGCTAAAGCCTTCCCGCCGTTTTGCTCAATTTCTTCCTTCACAGCTACACAGCCTTCATAATTTAGGTCACAGACAACTACTTTTGCTCCTTCAGCCGCCATTTTTAGCGCCATAGCTTTACCTAAACCGCGGGCTGACCCGGTAACAATGGCAACCTTCCCCTTTAACCGCAATTTCTCCCCCCCTAAAGTATTAATTTAACCTGCACAAAGAAGTTTAACGATTTCCACTTTTTAAATTTTATTAATTATCTCTATATATTAGAGTACACTGAAAAGAAAAAGTCTGCAATCTGTTTATTTTGACATAATGAAGCGGTCAAAAAAGAACCCCTATGGGAGTCATAAGGGTTCTTTACTCACAAGAAATCTAGGTTACCTATACCCGCAGGCAAGCTACCATATGCTCATTACCGCAATCCCGCAGTTCAGGTACAATTTTACTGCACTCCGGTGTAGCAATGGGACAGCGTTGATGCAAAGTACAGCCACTGGGCGGGAACATGGGGCTGGGCACTTCCCCTTCCAGGATAATCCGTTCCCGTTTTTCTTCAATTTCCGGATCAGGAACCGGTACAGCCGAAAGTAAAGCTTGGGTATAAGGGTGGAGCGGATTATCATAAAGTTCTTTCGGTGTGGTAATTTCCACTATTCTCCCCAAGTACATCACGGCAACCCTGTCGCTGATATGCTTCACAACTGATAAATCGTGAGCAATAAAGATATAGGTTAAAAGGTTATCTCCCTCGGATTTCAGATCCATCAGCAAGTTAATAATTTGTGCCTGAATGGAAACGTCCAGAGCGGAAACAGGCTCGTCACAAATAATCAGGCTGGGATCTGAAGCCAGGGCGCGGGCAATACCGATCCGCTGTCTTTGCCCGCCGCTAAATTCATGCGGGTAGCGATTCATTAATGCCGGATCTAATCCTACGATCTCAAACAAGTGCTCCACGCGCTCTTGATAGTCCTTGCCATTACTTATTAACTTGTGCACAATCAAAGGTTCGCCCACAATATCGCCGGCGCTTTGACGAGGATCTAAAGAGCTGTAGGGATCCTGAAAGATCATTGACATTTTGCGCCGTAGAGGTTTTATTTCTTTTTCCGGCAATTGGGCAATATCCCTGCCCTCAAAAATAATTTCGCCGGAAGTAGGTGTATAAAGCCGGTTAATGGTCCTGCCTACTGTAGTTTTTCCACAGCCACTCTCACCAACCAGCCCTAAAGTTTCTCCTTTTCGCAAGGAAAAGGAGACGCCGTCTACTGCTTTAACATCGGCAATCTTTTTCCGCAGTAAGCCCCGTGTAACGGGGAAATACATCTTCAAATCCTTTACATCCAGAATATAATCATTATTTGACTGTGACATTGTCCACCTCCGCAATGTCGACATAACAGCGTATTCTGTGACCTTCACCTTCAACCGACCGCATTTCAGGCATAGGTTGTGTTCTGCATTGTTCTGTCGCATAAGGACACCTGGGCAGGAATGCACAAGTTGGCGGCATCTGCGTCAGGTTTGGCGGCAGTCCCTCAATGGGAATCAGTCTTTCACCTTCCACATCGAGGCGAGGTACACTGTTAAGTAAGCCGACAGTATAAGGGTGACGAGGGTTTTTGAATATATCTTTACATCTGCCCTCTTCCACAATTTTTCCGGCATACATGATATAAATGCGTTGCGCATAACGAGCCACTACGCCTAAATTATGAGTAACAATAATCAGGGAACTCTTAAATTGTTCCACCATAGATTTCATTAATTCAAGCAGCTGGGCTTGTGTAGTCACGTCCAGCGCCGTGGTGGGTTCGTCCGCAATGAGGATTTTAGGGTTACAGGACATCCCCATGGCAATCATCACACGCTGCCTCATCCCGCCACTAAATTGGTGCGGGTAATCATCCACACGCTCTTCCGGGCTGGGGATCCCCACCAGTCCCAGCAGTTCAATAGCACGCTTCCGTGCTTCTTCCTTACTCATTTTCAAATGCAGCATCAGCATTTCGCTAATTTGCTGATTTAAAGTTAAAACCGGGTTAAGAGAAGTCATGGGCTCCTGGAAAATCATGGCGATTTTACCACCGCGAATGGAGCGCATTTCCGGACCGTGCTGTTCATATTCTAAAAGGTTCTTCCCTTCAAAGATTACATCTCCACCCACAATCTTTCCGGGCCGGTTTATAAGTTGCATGACAGACAATTGAGTTACCGACTTTCCGCAACCACTCTCTCCCACCACACCGACTATTTCCTGTTCATCAATGTAGAAGGAGACACCGTCCACTGCCTTGACGATACCGTCGTCTGTCTTAAACTGTGTTCTCAGATCTTTAACTTCCAATAATCTTCCCATAGCTACTCCCTCCTCCCCACGCTACAGTGTGCCTCTGAGTCTGGGATCTAAAGCATC
>JAAYSO010000153.1 GCA_012523945.1 Bacillota bacterium | reverse complement strand
GCTACTCCCCTTCTGTGGTCAAATTTTTCACTATAATTATATTTGCAACCACCTACTGAAAGACTTTTGGCATGCAAAATCCCCGGGGATTAAAAAACGCCCCTTTCCCAAGGGACGCTATTGCTTATAAAATGGCGGAGAGAGTGGGATTCGAACCCACGGAGGGGGTCACCCTCACACGATTTCGAGTCGTGCGCCTTCAACCGGACTCGGCCATCTCTCCGTAATAAACTATATTATATTATTTGCGGCGCATTTGAAAAAACTGCCGCATTAAAACTTTTGCTTCTTCCGCCAAAACCCCACCGGTAATTTCAAGGCGGTGGTTAAGCCGTTTATCACTGGCAATGTTATAAAGAGATTCTACAGCACCTGCTTTATCGTCCCAGGCGCCAAAAACTACACGCTCAACTCTGGCTTGCACCAGTGCCCCGGCACACATAGGGCACGGTTCTATGGTAACATAGAGTGTTGTTTGCGGCAAGCGCCAACCGCCAAGAATTTTCCCCGCCTGGCGCATTACCAGTATCTCTGCATGGGCAGTAGGATCATGCAGTTCTTCCCGGCGGTTATGATCACGAGCAAGAATTTCTCCGTCCCGCACAATCACCGCTCCGATAGGAATTTCTCCCTTGGCAAAAGCTTTTTGCGCTTCTACCAATGCTTCATACATAAACTCTTGATCGTTCAACAATCTCACACCTTATTACTTAACACCCAAAAATAAAAATACGTATAAGAACTTAAAAGCCAATGCTTCCGCATTGGCAGGTTATTTCACAGATGGCGCGCCCGGGAGGATTCGAACCTCCGACCTCCTGATTCGTAGTCAGTTACTCTATCCAGCTGAGCTACGGGCGCGTGTCACTTAAATATATTAACACAACACATTATATAATGCAAGTAATTTATCATTGTATTTTTTACCACCAACCTCTCTTGAATAACCTTTGGGCTGACTCCGGCAGCAAAAAGCATCGTTGCATGTGTATAACGTAAATCTTGAAATGATACTGGCCAAATGGCACCAAACTTAAGGCTCGTTCCATGGCAGC
The DNA here is from genome assembly GCA_012523945.1 of Bacillota bacterium. Taxonomy (GTDB): domain Bacteria; phylum Bacillota; class Dethiobacteria; order Dethiobacterales; family Dethiobacteraceae; genus JAAYSO01. The sequence continues at coordinate 3,769 of JAAYSO010000153.1, read as the reverse complement.
ATTTATTTAGTAAGCCTAGTTAAATATAGGGATGGATTGAATTTTATCTTAAATTAAAACTCATTCTGGATATTAATTCCGTTTTGATGGACATCATCAAGGGAGCTTAACAGGTAGTTGATCTCATCTTTTAACTCAACCAAGTTAAAATCATTATTGCTACAGGCAATTTCTTTCACAGTTTCTATGGAAACAAGTTTAAATGTTATCATAGCGCCGTAAAAAACGTTGTCTAATAGTTTAGTTCCATGCAATCTATTCTGTTTGTTGGTTTAGTTCTTCCTGGGTGCATTTTGTGTAGATGGCCATGGCAAGGCAAGCATATGTTCGGTATCGAGCGAATAAATACAAACAATAACAGAATGATAATTTCTGATAGTTGGCAAAAAGGGGTTATGCCAGCGGTCGCGATTTTATTATTTAGAAGACTATGTTAATATATGGATATGAAATTTGATCTACAGCAATAAAGTTTAAGGAGTTGATCCTGGTACATGAATTTTCGTAAAATAGTGAGAATTTTAGTTTTGCTGGTTTTTGCAGTCCAACTGTCAGGGTGTGCTTTTTTTAAGCCAGTGGGGTGGTGCCGGCGGCGATTGAGACAGATCAGACCACGGAGTTAAAGTTAAAGGATCCTTCGTACGAGGTTGTGATTCAAGGTAAGCCACTTGATGATATAGATTGGGTGGTGTTAGATCAATTAACGACTCATAGTGACTTTAGGCAGGAATTTGATAGGGAATTTAATATACTTAGAGTTACCGAAAATGGCATACACGGTAAATCTGGATGTTTATATGTCGAGTTTAAACCCAACAAAGTCTTTAACTCGTGAGGAATTTTATACTTTAGTATTTAAGACTGAAGAAGGGGTACAAGAATTAGACATAGACGAGGACTTTGCAAAGGCTGTAGGTGGGCCAACAAACTTTACTAAATTTGCACAGTACGTAGTTGATGATGGATTCTTACAAGTGAGTAACAAGAGTTTAGATGAAACAACATATAAGGGTAAAATTACTCGTGCGGAAGCGATTTATTTAATCATAAATAGACACTTCAAAGATAAGTTAGAAGCTGTAACTGGTAAAGAAGAAGCTTTTAAGGATACTAAAAATGCTGGAGATTTAGCTTTAAAACTTAAGTTTAAAGAAAAGATTAACGGAGAAATAGTAGCTAAAGGTTTGGGATTGATTGAGGGGAATGAATCTCGTTGGGATGAGCCTTTAAGCAAGGCAGAAGCGTTAGATTTAATTATAAGAACGCAGTTGAAAAAGAATGAGTTATATGGTTATTTGAGTGAAGTAGAACGTGGTATGACAAACGTAGATAAATTCTATACTTACAAGCAAGTAGATAATAATTACTTAAAAGTTATTGGTATAGATGAGGATGGTTTAGCATACGGAGAGGATTGGACAGAGGAGCCAAGATGGGCACGGAGATATGATTTAGATACTGAAGTAGAACCAGGAATGACTGTAGCGGATTTAAAAGAGATAATCAAACAAGCACGTGAAATTGGTGAAAGATATAACTATACTGAAGAAGAGGTAGAAGAGCTGATAGATAACTGCGTTGGATACTATCTAGAAAGAACAGGCTTAACTGTAGAAATTATAGAATCTATGGAAGAAGAACCTAGTACTGGCGGTAGCAGTACAGGAGGTAGTACTGGCGGTGGTACTAGCGGTACTGGAGGTAAGAAGAACGATGGGTATACTAGACAATTTGGTGTACCTGGAACATTCCCGCCTACTGACTGGGATAAGGATGGGGATGGGATAGACGATGTATTACAAAAAAGTATAAGTAGACCTACTGGAACTGACAGAGATCCTAATTTTGGTTTGAAGTCCGATTAATGATACAATTAATTGCGAGCGATAGCTAAAAAACGTTGGTAAACATATATTATGACTTGTTAAAACCTTAAATTATTAATGGAAATAATTTACAGTCAAAGCTAGACAAAAAATTTAAGTTTAAGTGTTAAAGGAAAAGAATCTGCGATAGGCAGGTGGTTGGAGAATGAAAGCATTAAGTAAATGGTTTGTTCTAGTAATAGTATTTGCATTACTGCTAGTAATGACTACAACGGTCTTAGCAGAGACTGATATTCAAGATAGCGGAAACACCGGTGGTGGAGGTAATGAAATAAGAACAGGTAGATATACTTGGGATACACGTTTTTCAGGATATAGATTTGCTATAGTAGATAAAAACTTAAATCAAGTATCAAATACGATAGATATACTATATAGTAATCCTCATCAAACAGTTTATGGGATAGGTTGGGGCCCAGACAGAAGAGATTTTTATACAACTACAAGGGCTAGAAATGCTAGCAATCAATTTCAACGGAAAGAAATATTTTTTAGTTACTTAAAAGAAGAAGGTATTATAGACTCATACCCCCAATATCCAATATACTCTCAACATATAGGAGATGGCAAGTATATATCTAGAGCTGGTGGAGAGCAATTTAAAAACTGGTTTCTAGCGGGTAAAGACTCTTTAACGGATATGTACGAAGAAACTAACCGACGCAATATAAGACAACAAACTTGGGGTGGAACTTTACTTGATGTAACCGATGATATTCTTTTTCCAAGCTATTAAGCCCTATGTTCATTTGACATGCTCCCACCTTACACCACACGTCATGCGCCACACCTTCGCTAAGCACCTTTTAGACAATGGGGTATCTCTGGATAAAGTTGCCGCCCTCCTTGGCCACTCTAGATTAGACACCACGGCCATCTACACAAAATGCACACAGGAAGAACTAAATGAACAAACAGAAAAGATTGCGTGGAACTAAAAACCACGCAATCTTTATTGATGTAAGCATTCTCGACACAATCAGACAAAATATTGCCAATCATTGTGGTATCCTTACTAGTACAAGAATGAAAACTGTCAAACTGCAAGGGGCTTATTATGCAAAACAAAAAAAGTGTCTTTTTGGAACAGCTTTATAAAGAGTACTATCCATTAATGTTTCGTATTGCATTCAACATATTGCGGGATCAAGGTTTGGCTGAGGATGCAATCCACGAAGCTTTTTTAAAATTATCTAAAAATAATTACAAGCTCGATAAAGTTAGGTGTAACAAAACGGCGGCCTTCATGGTTATTATAGTTAGAAACATTGCACTTACTATGTATAAATACAATAAAAAAGAATTTAATCAGCGATTGGAGGACAACCATATGGCTACAGATCCTAGCCCCTCCCCCTTGGACTTGATAATTACAAATATCAATGTAGAAAAAATTAAAGAAACTATAAATACTATGAATCCAAATTATGCCGAAATTCTTATTCTAAAATACCATTACGAATGCTCCAACAAACAGATCGCAGAACTTCTTTCCATTTCAGAAGAGAATGTCCGTGTACGGCTTCACCGGGCTAGAAAAAAACTTGCTGCCAAATTGAATAACGAGGTGTAAATATGAATAAACAGGAGTTAAACGAGCATTTCTTTGATGAAATGATCCGCTATGCAACAGCTGAGATATCAGAAGAAATGGGCAACCAGTTTCTTTCTGATAAAGAATTAAGATTAAAATATAAACCTTCGGTTGAGCTTGATGTTAAAATGCATAAATTATTTAAACAATTACGCCGCAAAGAACAAATCGCACGCATAAGGAAAACTGCTCTTAAGGTAGCTGCTGTAGTGCTTGTTTTTTTGACTGCATCCTTTTTCACCATAATGAATGTGGATGCCTTAAGGATTCGATTAATAAACTATCTCCT
>JAAYSO010000141.1 GCA_012523945.1 Bacillota bacterium | reverse complement strand
TTTTAACCGCTGCTGATATTGATTTTGAGCTGGATGAGGTAAACAGTTGTGTCAATATAGAAGCCCAGGTAAAGACGGTAGGCAAGACGGGTGTGGAAATGGAAGCACTGACGGCAGTTTCCGTAGCGGCTTTAACAATCTATGATATGTGTAAAGCCGTAGATAAAGATATGACCATTGAGAGGATCAGACTGGTGCGAAAAACCGGAGGAAAATCAGGTGAATACAGGCGGAAGGGTGAGAACTAATGGCAAAAGTTGTTGCCATCAATTTAAGCAGAAAAAAAGGTGTAATTAAAAAACCGGTAGCGGAAGGAAATTTCATTGAGGATTTCGGGCTGGAAGGAGATGCTCATGCCGGCAAATGGCATCGCCAGGTAAGCCTTTTGGGTATGGAAAGCATCGAGAAAATGAAAGCCATTGGTATTAAAGGTTTGTGCGAAGGCAAATTTGCTGAGAATATTACCACCGAGGGCATAGAACTTTTTAAACTCCCCCTTGGCACCAAACTGCAAATAGGAGAGACAATCCAGGAAGTTACCCAGATTGGTAAGGAATGCCATGAAAAATGTGCAATCTATCAAAAGGTGGGCAGCTGTGTCATGCCCACCGAAGGGATTTTCACCAAGGTGTTAAAAGGTGGCATAGTCAAACCGGGAGATGAAATTAAAGTAATAGAATAAAGAAGTTAAAAAGACCTCAGGGCAGAATCTGCTCTGAGGTCTTTTTTCTTATAAATCGCAGGTAGGCACCGGCCAGTTCATGGACTTGCAAGCCGGCCCCACGGTGGCATGTACCAGTTCTACCTGACCGTTTCTCATTTTAAAGAGGTGGCAGTCCGGCAGTGAGCTGGCAAAGTGACAGAAGGCAACTACCATGCCGGCTTCCACATCCACCAGGAACCGTCTGGGACCGTGGCTGGGAATCACCAAGCCTTTGGGACTGCAGTTGTGTTCTGTCATGCCTTCCGGCCAGGGGAAACCTTCCTGCTTAATTGTAGTCTGGGTACCGTTTTCCCAGCGGTCACAGACAGTGGCAAAGGGTGTGGCCACATCGGGATCCAGGGCAAACATATCGAAATAGTCATCGGCAGCGGCAATCATGGCCAGCCTGGAGCTACGTTCAGCAAAAGGCAGAATCTGCTCCCAATCTTCATCTTTAGTAGCCAAAAGACCGTCAGGTTTAAAGGCAAAATCCCCTTCGCGGGCAATGATGGATTCAATTTCAGCCAGCTTGCCGTGATCAAAGCCGAGACGTACGGCAAAAATTACTTTCTTACCGTTTTCCTCCATGACGGCTTCAGTAAAGGTGCCGAATTTTTCAGTATCAATTAAAGTACGTTTCATTAAAATTTTCCCTGCTGTTTGCCAGAAACCTTCCCCCAGGTGGACATTTTTAATGACACCGTTTTCCGTAAATTTAACGCCGGGAGCAAATTGCAATTTTGACGGCCGGTGAGCCAAAAGAGCTTCAAAATAAAATTCGGTAAAATCTTTGAGCAGGACACGAATACCGGAAGACCATTCTTCCTTAAAATTACGCTCCGGGCCTGTAAATTGTCTGATTTCACCCACAGGTGCATTACCGTTAGTCATTTTCTGATTTCTCCTTATAATATCATATTTTTGAAAATATAAAATTTTTAGCTTCTCCTCAACCACCAAGTTACGGCAGCAGTTAATTTTAAAAAATGAAGATAGACATCCCTCCTTTTATGGTTTTGTACAGGTGCCCGGCAAAAGATCAAAAATTTGCCGGACACTTTAAAACAGTGTCTTTTCTATATTATGGGTAATTCTACATTGTTAACCTGTAATCCTTTTCCTGCCATTACCGGGCAAAGACAAAAATATCTGTTAACACAAAATCGGCAAAGAATGCAAAAAGAATGGACAAATAGTCAGAATATTAGAAAGGTGCCCTGCATAT
>JAAYSO010000140.1 GCA_012523945.1 Bacillota bacterium | reverse complement strand
TCACAATCGTAGCTCGATTGTGTTAGCATAGACGACAACCTAAAAGTATAAGCCCGGAAGTGCATGCACTCCGGGCTTATACTTTTTATTTCTCCTTGCCGTGATAAGCAAGGTAGTGTTGCTGCAATTCCTCTTGCAGATCTCTTAAACAAGTCGGTAGCTGGTTTAAACACATTTCAAAGACAACGCATTTGCGGCAATCGCCGAAATTTGGACACTTTGTATTCCAGCAATCGCATTCGAATTGATCCGCTTTGCGGGCAGTAGCCATAGCCACACGCATTTCCCTGGGTGTAACTTTCGGCGGATTTTCTCTCCATTTATATTTGTTCGGCTGTGCCAGTATGTTTTTTACTTTTTGCATTAAAGTGCATCCTTTCATCAGAATAATCAATATGTTATGCTTGTTCGTTGTGTTCCTTTGTGCCAAAACGCAGGAGCCTTTTATGGCGCCAGTAAAATAATGTGTGAAACACAACTATTTGTCGCGGCTAAAGATAATATAGTGGTCCTCTAATTCTCCCAAATAGGACCTGTGACAAGTGGGGAACTGCTTTAAGCTCAAATGAAAAATTATGCATTTTTTACAATCGCCGAAAAAGACACAATGAGTATTCCAACAATCACATTCCATCTCGTGGGCTTTTTGCGAGCACTTGATTGCTTCACGTAATTCCTCTTTGGAGAATTTATCCCATTCATTTTCCCATTTGTGCCTGTTTGGCTGCTCCAGCACATTCTTTATTTCTATCGGCTCATCGTCATCTTCCATATGCCCAAAAGGATTCATCATTTTTTGAAATTCTGCAACTGCTTCCGGCTTCAGCATGGAAGTAATGAGGTCAATGCGTCTCTTAAAGGCTTCCGGGTCAAAATTACCGTCCTGTGGTGGCTTGAAAAACTCCTCCAAAGCCACTTTCATTTCTTCTTGCTTGCCTTCTTGCGTGCGTTCCATGATAAAATCAATGAACATTTTGGGGCCGTTTCCCATTTGCGTTACTCCTTTATACTATATTTTGCTTAAGTTAGTGTAGAGCCTATAAAGTTGTTTTGTACAAACTGTTTTGCCATAAGTATATATTATATATACCATAGAGGCCTGATTATTGTCAAAATAATCTCAACTATAACAATATTATGCATGGTTTAAAAGTTAAATCCTTATAAATTATGTGTTTGACAAATAGAAATCATATTATTATTGCCCTCATGGTTTAAGACCTTATCATCTGATTATGGAAAGAATAGCAGCAAAAAAGTTCCACTGTTATTTCAACAGGGAACTTTTTTGCTTTCTTAATCTACCACTTCTTGCTTGTGTCGCCCGCAAGAAGTGGACTTGACTATAGGAATTGGCTACTAACCGAACAATTCTTTGCTTATACGGTCAATTTCTTTGCTTATGGCCTCATAAACGCCGGGGTATGTGCTTCCGGGGCCGCCAACGGTGGAGCAGGGAATGAAGTAAAGATTGCCTGCTTTATTCCATACTTCTTTGCAGATTTTTTCAGTTTCTTCGGCAACTAATTCCTGTGTCCAGTCAGCTCTGTCAACTTTTCCGTTGTCAATGCCGCCCATAAAGGAGATCTTGCCGCCATACTGTTTAACTAATTCAGGGATATTATTGGTTGACAAACATCCCTGCCAGATGTCGATACCCATTTCAATCATATAGGGTACAAGGTTGGCTGCGTAGGAATCACTGTGGTGCACAATCAGCTCCACACCGTTATCCTTAAAGTATCCATAGATTTTTTTGTAAGCAGGCATTACGAATTCAGCAAACATCTGCGGTGACAGAAAAGATGAGATTTGGCTGCCCCAGTCATCATGGTGAAGTATACAATCAGGCTGTAAATGTTTGACCAGTTCTCTGGCCACCCCCAGTTTATATTCCGTTATGTAGTCAATCAACTCATGCATTGCTTCCGGTTCTTCATAGAAATTAATCAGGGTATCATCCATTCCCATTAGATAATGCAATTGCTCAAAAACACCCGGTGCACATATAACTGTGAGAAATTGTTCTTTGCGGTCGATGGCAGCAGCTTGTTTTTTAACATGTTCCCAGTCTGACTCGGCGGTTTCCAGGGAAGGAGCTTTGACTACTTCCCGCCATTTCCTAATATCTTTCACTACCTTGTGTTGCTCGTCATGTACAGGAAACGGACCGGGTACATGGCTTGGCCACCTGATAGTTACTCCCCAGGCATTTTTTGCTTCGCCGCCGGGGCCGGGCATAGGCCCGGCCTTGGCGGAGACCGGATCACCCATAATCATGCCTAAAGCCTCATACTGATTGACTAACCTGTCAGGCTTGCCGCCCCTGATAGTTTCCAACAGATTTTGTCTTTTTGTCAACACTTTAATACCTCCTGTTCCTCCTGTGTTTTTCCAGCCGGTTACTTTGTTGTTTCCCTTTTCCTAAAGGTGATTGTTGTTCTGATAGTAGTCATTTTACTGTAAGAATCACCAAATTAAGGTTATTTTGCTATTAATGGTATCATAGACTTACTCTTTTTGCAGCAAAAATATTTCCGGGGCGCTTTAACACATTAGTGCTTTGGTGCAAACCATGGTATTTCCATAAAATCAGGAACTAATTGCTATTTTAGCCCTGATGAGACAGACAGATGAGCAGGGGCGGCTTTTAAATGAGGATGTAGCAACAGAGTAACAAAAAGAAGCAGTGAAACATATGATATGGCAGTATAGTATGTTTGATAGCTGCTAATGAAAGGAGTAAGTGCTACATGGTTGAAAATAAATTCCCTGAAGATTTCCCCGCAGCCCTCCAAGTGCATCCTGTGACAAAGGAAAAAATAAAGCCGCGTAAAATTATGCCATTATCGGATGTCGGATCGACAAGAAGTGCAGCGGTGAAAGTTCCGGAATTTGTCCGGGAGAAAAATGCCCAACTGGGGATTACGCAGAATAACCCCACCATGTTAATTGAAGAAGCTGGTTGGCGCTTAAATGCCACTGACACAAGTGACAGAGGCCTGGTAATAAGTTCTATTTTCTTCCAGGATGTTTTCTTTATTTTTGATATGCATGTGCCCTGGTTAGCCATTGGTACACCCTGTAAATTTGAACATCAATACTTTTTGCAAAAAAAGATAACTGGGCCTTTTGTGTATGTTTTTGCGGATGGTTTTTTAGTTTGGGCAAGATACAAATTTGGCCATTTTAGCACCTTGGATCAAGCTTTTTATTTTCTCAGTGATGGAACCTGTTATCCGCTAATGCAATTAACCAGTCCTGCCGTGTTGAGCTTTGTGCCGCTTTATATTGATTTTGACGTGATTAACACGGCTAATACTGTCTACAATTATTATCCCCATGTTGCCAGTGGTCTGGACTTCCATTTGGCTGTAACTGATTTTAGCAGAATGAGTTCCGGGGCAACCCCGGTTGGCGAAAATTATAATATAGTAATAGTAAACAGTATCCCGGATCTTA
>JAAYSO010000139.1 GCA_012523945.1 Bacillota bacterium | reverse complement strand
GATTTAATTAAACAGATAGCCAGTGCTTTGGTGGCACATTGTAATGAGAAAATTCAGCTTTTTCATATACACGAAAACCGCTTTCTTTTCTATGTAAAAGGCTATCAAGACAAAGCAGAACTGGAAAAATTTTGTGAAAATGTGGCTGCCACTTTGGAATCTATTCTGGCCGGCGAAAGAGTGGGCGCAGGCATTGGCGTCCTGGAAATAAATCATCATAATGACGGAAAAGTTGATCTGCTTTTGAAAAATTTACTGATTGCTTCAGAAAGAGCGATGGAGTTTAAAGATAGGGACTATGGTATTTGTTTTTACGATGAGGAAATAGAAGCAAAAATAACCCGTGAGCTGGAAATAATTCAGGAACTAAACGCCATTGCTGCCTGCGAAAATGACAGGGGCTTGTTTCTACTGTACCAGCCAATCCTGGAACTGGATTCAAATCAAATTTTTGGTTTTGAAGCTTTAGCCAGGTTAAAAATGGACCGTTTAGGCGTGATTGGGCCTTTGGAGTTCATTCCACTGGCGGAAAAAACAAAACTTATCATTCCCATTGGGGAAAGAATTATTGTCCAGGCACTTCGTTTTGCCAAAAGGTTGCAAATGTGTGGTTATGATACTATTAAAGTTTTTATTAACGTCTCAGTTATTGAATTGCTGGAGAAAAATTTCGCCAAAAAATTGCTGGCAAAAATTGAAGCCATGCAGCTGGAGCCGTCAAATATTGGTATCGAAATTACGGAATCGGTCTTTGTTTCTGATCATGAAGAAATCAACCGGATTTTAGGTGAGCTGAAAGACGCCGGCGTACAAATTTCTTTAGATGACTTCGGTACCGGCTATTCCACACTGGCACGGGAAAGAGAATTAAACATCCATAGCCTGAAAGTGGATAAATATTTTGTTGATAATATGTTAGTGGTGGGGCCGGATAAGGCCATCACCCAGGATATAGTTTCCATGGCGCATAAATCTGATCATTATGTGATTGCAGAGGGTGTAGAGTATGAAGAACAAAAGGAATACCTGCATCAATACGGTTGTGATATGATTCAAGGCTATTTAATCGGAAAACCTGTGGCTGAAGATGAAGCAATGGCAATGTTAGACAGGTTTAACCGCCCTCAACGAGTAAATAGTAAGTTTTGATTGGAGATACATGAACACAGCAAAATCTAAAGGAGTGGTTTGATGAAAACAGCGAAAAATTTAATGAGCGCCTTTACCGGTGAAGCGGAAGCCAATCGCAAGTATTTGGCTTATGCCGTACAGGCGGAAAAAGAAGGTTTTACAAATGTTGCCCGGATTATGCGTGCCATTGCTGAAGCAGAAACGATTCATGCGCACAAACATTTGGAAGTGGCAGGCAAAATCGGTAGCACCCTGGAGAACCTGGATGATGCCATTGCCGGGGAGCAGTATGAATACACTACTATGTACCCGGAATTTATTGAAGACGCGAAAGCTGAAAACCAGCAAAAAGCCTTGAAATCTTTTGAATTTGCCAATGAAGCGGAAAAGGTGCACGGCAAAACTTTCAGCATAATGAAAGAAGTAGTAGCCCAGGGAAAAGATATGGAAGAAGCAGAGATTAATCTTTGCCCGGTTTGCGGCTGGGTCGGTGTGGGTGAGCCGCCGGAACGCTGTCCTATTTGCAATGTGCCGGCAAAGATGTTTAAAAAATATTAGACAGAGAAGCACAAAAGCCGGGAGACTTTTGAGTCTGCCGGCTTTTTAGATATTTTTAAAGAATTAAAACCCAAAATCATACATGGCAGAAAAAATATTGCCGTCATTATACATGATAAAAATACGGTCGTAATGTCGCTCTGCCAAAAACTCTTTTAACGGGCGGTCTGAATTGTGGCGGACATCATAAAAAGTGGTAAGATAAGACATTTCCGCCAGCAGGGGCAGCAAAATATTCACATAAGAGTCTTTAATAATAAGTGTTTTAGTTTGCTCTGCTTCTTTGGCGGCATTAAGTACGGTTATTTCCCGCAAATCCGCCGCATAAGCCAGGCCATAATCGGCTTTTGCCTCTGCCAAACCTTGGGCATAAATTTCCGCACCGTCTACCGGATTACCTGTTTTTTCATCGCCCAGGTAATAGGAAAAGTTGCCCTCTGGCGGAGTTGTGTTTTGATAATAGTAAATGGAGTCAGGATCATCAATCAAACCGTAAAGCTGTTTATTGAAACTACCGATAAATTCAGTTTGTGGGGCTTGAAAACGCCTGTAATCGTTTACATTGAGGGGAGTGCCCACATTGTATTTTGTCGCCAGCTCCCGGCGCAGGATTTGATAGCCGTAGAAAGCACCGTCCATATTCCAGTGGTGATCAGTACGCCAGTAGTATTTGAATAAATCCTGGGGCTTGTTTTCTGCCAGCCAAATGGCTCCAAGGTCAATAATACTAACACCTTTTTCAGCAATGCCCGCCAGTAAATACTCCTTATTCATTTTTTCCCGTGCCCAGTTTTGCAGGTATTCAGGGTAGTCAATGGTCAACACATTGTTGCGGGCGGGCAGCGCAATAAAATAAAGCTCTATCCCGTTTTCAGCAGCGTATTGTTGCAGTTTGCCCATGGAGGAGATGGAAGCATCCATCGATTCTTGAGGAAAATAGGTGATGGGTTGGGGGAAAACCCAGCCGTCGTCAGTAATAAAATAATCATAAACAAATGTTTGCCCCATGAACATTTGCAGTTGCAGATAAGTTTTTATCCAAAAATCACGAAAGGGAAAATGGTCAGTGACATAAGCGGAAATCCCTGCCATAAATTTGCCGGTTGTTATAGTTTCGGCAGTAATTTGCGGAAAGGCAGCCAGGGAGCGGTTTTCAAAATATGAGGTTTGGCTGCGGTTTTGGGTTAAAAAAAGAAATAAAAGACCATAAGTTATCAGTAAAAAGGCTGTAACCAGTATAATGTTAGAGAGCTTTTTCATGGCGCCCTTCCTTTCTTAAAAGCGGAAATAGATAAAAGGATTGTAGGTGGAATTGACCAGGAACATTATATTGAGCAGAAACAACAGCATATAAACAAGCGGGGCAAAAAGCCGGCGAGCTCCTTGCAGCAGCCTGTTTTTAAGCTTCTTACTTGTACGTACAAAGTACGGCAGGAGGGGAAAAGCAAAAATGCAGCCGGCGACTAAATAGATGAAATAATCGTTTAAATGTACCAGGGCATAAGAATCTGCCCAGCTTGTCCCTCCGGCGAAAAACATGGTTTTGAGATACTGAAATGAGTAAACAAAATTATCGGCGCGGAAAAATATCCAGCCCACCATTACAATTAATAAAACATATAAGTGCTGCAAAATCCGGGGCAGGCGGGTTAAAAATTTGCCCCAGCCCAAGCGTTCAAAGACGAGCAAAACACCATAATAAAATCCCCAGGCCATAAAAGTCCAGCTGGCTCCGTGCCAAAAACCGGTGATACTCCATACTACCAATAAATTAAAACAAAGGCGCAGGGTACCGACACGGTTTCCACCCAACGGGATATAGACGTAATCCCGGAACCAGTGGCTCAGGGTAATATGCCAGCGGCTCCAAAACTCACGTATACTTCTGGAAATATAGGGATAATTAAAGTTTTCGGGGAACTCAAAACCAAACATTTTACCTAGTCCTATAGCCATTTGGCTATAACCGGAAAAGTCAAAATATATCTGCAAGGTATAAGCCAGAATCCCGAGCCATGCTGTTAGTACAGCCATATTACCGGGATTTAAGGCAAAGATTTTGTCAGCCAGTTCGCCTAAGGGATTGGCTAAAAGCACTTTCCTGGTTAGTCCTAAAACAAAAAATTTTATCCCGGCACTAAAAAACTCAAAGGAATGGACCCGGTTCTTTAACTGGTGGGCAATACTGCTGTAGCGGACAATGGGTCCGGCCACTAATTGAGGAAATAAAGCAATATATAAAGCTAAATGGAAAACATTTTTTTGCACTTCCGTGTCTTTGCGATAAACGTCAAAAACATAGCTTAAAGCTTGAAAGGTAAAAAAAGAAATGCCAATGGGTAAAGGCAGTTCCTTAGTAGCTAAAGACGTATGGAAAACAGCATTTATAGTTTCAATAAAAAAGTAGTAATATTTAAAATAACCCAGCAGCAGTAAATTGGCGCTGATGGCCAAAGTAAGCCAAAACTTTTGCTGCAAGGGAGAATTTTGCTGCCTGTCTACAGCCAGGCCAAAGAAAAAGTTTAAGCTGATGGAAAGCAGCATTAAAACAATATAGACAGGCTCGCCCCAGGCATAAAAAATCAGGCTTGCCGCCAGTAACAACAGATTTTTCAAAGCCATCGGCACTAAGTAGTAGCCACAAATTACTACAGGCAAAAAAATAAAAAGAAAAACAAGATTGCTAAAGACCACATTTTTCACCCCTTTCCCTATTGTAGATAAGGCTTATCAATTATGCAAGACAAGTTTAAATATAGGTATCATTTTCCGTCGCTTTAGAGCTTTTTTAATAGGGTTGAGGAAAAAAGTCATATCTACAGTAGGCGGTCTCGTGGTATAATGAGATCAAAGTTTTGATCAGCCAAAAAGGAGGCAGCAGCCCATGCCACCTTCGGTTTATCGTAATGAAAAAGGTATAGTTTTGCCTTTAGTTTTAGTAGTCTTTAGTGCTTTGCTGCTGCTTGTTTTTACTGCCATCAGTGTAACTTCGGCAGAAAACAAGGAAAGTGCATGGCAAAGCCGGAGAATGCAAGCTTTTTACCTGGCCAGATCCGGCGCGGAAACCTTTGCCACTTACCTTATCGAAAAAGCTTATACAACAGACTTTGCTGAAATGATGCAGTTCCTTGATAATATTGCCAATAAAACCAGTGATGCCGCAGAAATCGAAGACGGTACTTTAGTGATTGAAACCGTGCGGCGTACGGAAAAGGGAGAAGAAAAACTGGATATTATCGCTCGCGGCACCTATCAAGGCGTTACCGAGATGGTAACAGTTACACTGCAACTTACCATTAAAGAAACGGAAGATTATGATCCCTCCACCGCGCAGCATGCGCTGATGGTTTTTGACGCAGATGCGACCAAAGCGTTCCAGCTGACAGGGGGAGCTTTTGTTGATGGTGACGTGATTTTAAATACCACAAAAGAGAATTCTGTGGTTTTCCGTGGAGGTCAGGGATTTAACATTAAAAACGGGGCGCTCTACCTACCCCATGGAGCAGATCCTCACCATGTGATTGATACTGACCGGGGCGAATCTAATGGAAATGCTCCTGAAGAATACAAAAAACCAGAACTTCCTGATTGGCAGTGGATTAACAACTGGGCTTTTTGGAAAAACATTGAAAAGGGTGTGAAATTTATGACCATGCCCGCTTACCCATCCGCTGTATTCCCGGAGCCAGTTTTCCCCGATTTTCCCCACTTACCACCAGCGAAAAACCCCATTTTCACCACCCCGCAGGACAAAGTATATTATCTTACGGAAGACGGCTACTATGAAAAAATTCATCCCACAAGCGGACGTACAATCAAAGTGGATCTGGCTGGAGGGGACAGGATCATTAGAGTAAAACATTTTCAAATGGACGGGAATATTGAGCTGATGAATGTGGGCAAAAACAGTAAATTAATTCTTTACGTAGAAGATTATTTTTCCACGGGAACTTGGTCCTTTAACGGCAATGGCAACCCCGAAAATGTACAAGTATATTATGCCGGTGCAAAACCTATTATTTTAAACGGATCCACAAGATTTTCCGGTAATATTTTCGTAAAACAGGCAAATCTTACCCTTACTGCTGGGGGGAAAATGAGGGGCAATGTTGTCACTCTTGGGAACCATGTGGAAGTTAGCGGAGGTTCTTCCGCGGAAAGTATGGCGTTATATGCACCGCTAGCCCATGTGGAGATGGGGGGAAGCGGGCAAATTTTAGGGGCTGTGATCTGCCGCTCTTTTAGTCGTGCGGGCGGCGGAAATGCCGGCATTATCTATAAACCTGTCGGTTACCAAATTCCGGGTGAATTCTTTGCTAGTCGTAAATCCATTACAATAAATTATGATGAAAATCCCTGGCGCTAAATATTGGAGCGAGGTGCATTTATGAGAACGGTAGAAAGAAGCGGTGGCTTTACTCTTAT
>JAAYSO010000024.1 GCA_012523945.1 Bacillota bacterium | reverse complement strand
TTTTTCTGGCTATATAGCCAGTTTGCGCAAAACCGTCTCCGTTGCCAGAGTCATAGTGCCGTAAAGGAAAAGAACTTCATCAACCTCTTGCTGCCATAAAAAGACTGCTAAATTGTCGTGGAAAAAACGCAAATCAACTACATATATTTCCTCATAGTGGTGGGCTAAAAACGGCAGCATGGCATTGGCAAAGGAATCTTTCACCACCAGCAGGCGCCGTCCTTTGGGTACACTTGTTGTAATTTTAATCAGCGCATGGTTTCCGTCCAAAAACACGGCATACTTGTCTCTACTATCTATATGCTCCCAAGCATAAAAACTTGCCTCAATCCTTTTTTCCGCTACATATTCCACACGGCAAGGCAGAGGGGTTTGGGGTAAAAAAAGTTGCAGTACATCCGGCTGCGGCTGTGTACCGGTTCTGGCCGCCAGGGAACCTAAAAAATCAGCGGCTACAGTTTCAATTTTAAAGCTCTCTCTTGCCACAGGAGTAAAACCTACCGCTTCCCCCGTCTTGCGGTAGGCTGCATAAGCACCTTCTGTTGTCCAGTGATGGTCAGTACGATAATAATACTTTTCCTGCCCATAAAACTCGTTAAAAACATCAATGCCGGCAGTATGTTTTAGTTTTGAGCGAAAGTTTCCGGGCTCCAGGTACGACGGTGACGGGGCGGCAAATGCCGGCAGCTTCTCCGGCAATACCTGTGCCGCAGCCGGCACCGGTAAAAAATAAACCGGCACCGGAGACTTTTTTGCGAAATTATCAAGGGCAACTAAATTTTCAGCCCAAATTTCCTCATTATCCTGCGGTAAAACCTGCAGCAAATACCCGTCCTTGCCAAAATAAACTCCGTTTTGTTCTTTTTTCTGCAGCAAACGTTCAACTTTTACCTTTAAACTTACCCACCAATCGCGAAAGACAAACTGATCGGCCACATATTGGTCGAAAGTAGCAGTAAAGTTGCCGGAAAGCAGATCCGCCGGCGCCGGTACCGGTTTTGTCTGTAGCATCCTGTTTTCCAAGGGTGAAAAATCCCGTTCAGGCAGCAAAACAAATAAAAAAGTACAACCCAATAAAAAACCAAGTAGCATTAGACTAATCAGTTTATGATAGTATGCCAAAATTCTCCCCCGCTTCTAAAAACGAAAATATAAAAACGGATTGAAACTCGCATCAACCAAGTAGGCAGTAGATAAAAACAGGACAAAAAAATATAACAAAATTGCTACCGGATAATAAAGAGTTTTTTCCTGTAAAAGCTTTTGTATTTTTATTTTTGTCCAGGGCATTGCCGCCGCCATACCAATAACCAATAGCGGCAGGTAATTGGAAAGCAAGTAAAGCGCCTGGCGGTCAATTAAAGGCACTCCCCGACCAAAAAGTACCAGGTAATACTGTAAAACCTGCCTGAAATCAGGAAAAACAAAAAGCACCCAGCCCAGTAAAACTAAAATCAGCGTGTAAAAATGGCTGACCAAAGGCGTACACTTACGTAACCCACGTAAAAGCCACATCTTCTCTACTGCTAAAATCACACCGTAGTAAAGCCCCCAGAGGACAAAATTCCAACTGGCACCATGCCAAAGCCCGGTTAAAAACCACACAACCATGAGATTTCTTAATAAGACCGGCACACCGCGCCTGTTTCCCCCTAAAGGAATATACACGTATTCCCGGAACCAACTGCCCAGGGTCATATGCCAGCGCCGCCAAAAATCGGTAATACTTTTAGCTGTATAGGGGTAGTCAAAATTTTCCGGAAAAGTAAAGCCAAGCATTTTGCCCAGGCCAATGGCCATATCGGAATAGCCGCTAAAATCAAAATAAATCTGCAGGGCATACGCCACGATGCCAAGCCAGGCAGTCACCACGGAAAGTCCTTCCGGCGGCAATTGTTCCACCTGCTGCCACAATAAACCGATATTATTGGCCAAAAGTACTTTCTTCCCCAAGCCGGCAATAAAACGTTTGGCACCCAAGCCAAATGTATCCAGATCTACTTGGCGCTGTCGCAGCTGTTTCTCCACCTCTTGGTAGCGCACAATGGGGCCGGCTACAAGTTGCGGGAAAAGCGTCACATATGTACAAAAATCAATTAACCTGCGCTGCACCGGCACTTCATTGCGATATACATCAATGGTGTAAGACATGGTCTGAAAAGTATAAAAGGAAATTCCCAAAGGCAGCGGCAAATTAAGTATCGCCAAATTTGTCCCCCAAAGCGCATTAATACTCTGCACGAGAAAATCAAAATATTTAAAAAAGCCTAAAATGCCCACATTAACCAGCAGAGACAAGACTAAAAACAGCCGGGCGGTTTGCTTGTTATGGCGGTGTTTTTCTATTATAAGCCCCAACACATAATCAGCCACGGTGGAAAAAAGCATCAGCACAATGTAAACCGGCTCACCCCAGGCATAAAAAAAGAGGCTGGCCGCAAAAAGAAAAGCATTTTTCCCAGCCTGCGGCAGCAGGTAGTACAGCACTAAAACCGGCGGTAAAAACAAAAACAGAAAAGTCAGGCTGCTAAAAACCATTTTCTCTACCCTTTGCTAAAAAATTAATTGCTTGCCAACAGCTCTTCTACAGCCGTTTTAACCGCTTCATTATGGTTAGAAACACAAAAAATCACATAACGGTCCACCACATAAAGGTACGGCTTTTGCAGTTTAGGCACTTCCGCCGGCAGGTAATCCCGGAAAGCTGCTTCCTGCTCCGCCGCCCGCTGTAAGACGGCCTCTTTAATACGCGCTGCCGCCTCCTTGTCAACAGCTTCAAAAACGGCAATTTCTTCTGCCGTAGCGCCTGTGCTGACATAAACTTTTTTTGCCGCCACATCTGCCTCATTGAGCCGGTAAAGCACAGTAGCCATTTCATCGCTGACAGCCGTTAAGCTGTCTTGAAAAGCAATAGTTTCAGAAAGCAGGTGGGCGCATTCCGCCACCTCCAGTTTAACTTCAGCTTCCTGCCGGCAGCCCACAACACTTAAAAGCAAAAACAGTACCACCAAAATTACGGAAAAACGTCTCATCCGACCTCCTCCTTTTCCCTCATTTTTTAAGGCACATAATGCAGCCGTAAATATTCATACCACAGATCACAATATTCTTTTTTCAGATGTACCCCGTCTGTGGAGGCATCCTCCCAAAGCGCTCCTTCAGCGTCACTGACGCATTCGGCCACATTCAAATAGTAGACTTCATTATCCCGGGCCAGCTGCTGCAAAAGCGTGTTATACTCCTTTATTCGTTCATTATTGTAAATCTTATCTTCCCGGGTCGCCGCCACCGGCAAAACAGACTGGATATAAATGTGCGCCTGTGGCTCTATTTTTTTTATTTCCGTAATAATTTTTTGGTAATGCTCAATAAATACTTCACTGTACACCCAGCCCAGCTCATTTATACCCAGCATCAAATATACTTTTTGAAACTGTGTAGCGCGCAAAGCATCCAGCACCGGCACTAAACCTTTTTCCGTTTTAATTAAAGGTTTAGTCTGCACTGTATCCACCGTCAGGCCAATGGCAGTGAAATAAGTGGCTGTGGACGGTCCGCTTAAAGTTTGAAAGCTACGGGTGCGTGAATCACCAATAAAAACGGCATCACAAAAATAGTCCTCATTAACGGCCGCTGCCGCCGGCGGCACAGGACTACCGTAATCATACCCGCTTTCTGTCGCCTCCCCTGTTTCCCCAGCCGGCACCTCTTTCTCTGCAGGCAAACCTTCCTCCCCGGGCAGCCCCGGCCTTTCCCCAATTACTTCCTCCGGCAAAGTTTTGTCAGTTAACATTTGTGTGTAACCGGGAGCCAGCACCACCCCGGTTAAAATCAAAAAAACTACAAACAGCGACAAAACACCACCCAAAAATTTTACCCCACAGGTTCAACCCCCCTCAGTTCAGAGACAAAATTCTCTTTACCTTAATTGTAACGGCTTCTTTTCGACATTAATTTACGAAGGAGCTAAGATTGGTTAAGAAATAGTTACAGTTTCTCTTTTACCAGAAATCTGCAGCCACCTGTTTTTCGATTTATAGTACAATAAAAACAGAAGCAACGTAGGAGGGCGTACCATGCAAGCAAAACAGGCAAAAGTTCTGGTGGTGGAGGACGAAGTATCCATTCGTAAATTTATTGCCGTTAATCTCCATCGCAACAATTTTCTGGTCCTGGAAGCAAGGGACGGTGAAACAGCCCTGCGGATGGCACAAAATGTCCCTCCCGATGTAATCGTGCTGGACATAATGCTGCCGGGAATTGACGGTTTTGAAGTCTGTATGCAGTTGCGCCGCTTTTTACCGCATGTAGTAATCATTATGCTCACAGCCCGCGGTGAAGATATGGACAAAATTATGGGCTTGGAGCTGGGTGCCGATGACTACATGGTTAAACCTTTTAACCCTTTGGAATTAGTGGCCCGTATCCGGGCGCATTTGCGCAAAATTCAATACGACCCGCCGCAAAAGAAAAACTGCCTGCAATTCCAAAAGCTTTTACTTGACCTGGACGGCCAGCGTTTTTATAAAAACGGTCAGATCATTGATCTGACTCCCACCGAATTTGCCATTATGAAAATATTGATGAACAAACCGTACAAAGCTTTTAGCCGCCACGAAATTTTAAATTGCATCTGGGGCGAAAATTATTTTGGCGACCCGAAAACTGTGGATGTTCATATCCGCCGCATCCGGGAAAAACTGGAGGATAACCCGTCCAACCCACAATGGATCGAGACAGTCTGGGGTTTAGGCTACCGGCTGAAAGGAGAAGGCGACTATGCATAGTATTAAGCACCGCATGGTCATTTCTTTTATGTTTATTATCATTGTCACCGTCATTATTTTGGAATTTTTCCTTATTAATGGCATCAGGCAAAGTTATTACAGCAGCCTGAGAGATTCTCTTTTTAGCCAGCTACAGACATCAACCGATCTTTACGCCCGTTATTTTGCCGATGCCGCCTTAGAAGAAAATGTTTTAAATAACGTGGATACTTTCTGGAAGCAAGTACCCGCCCAGGTGGAAATTATTGATATGCAGGGGCGGGTGCTCATGAATTCGCGGGGCAGCATCACCGATCCGACGGCGGAAATGGAAGATGTAACGGCGGCCCTTGCCGGCGGTACCGCGTCCTGGGTAGGCTATGTTTCTGCTGACACCGAAAAAATAATGGCGGCTTCCGCCCCCATTATGGTGGATAATGAACAAATTGGCATCCTGCGCTTTATTACCTCTCTGAGCGAAGTGAACCGGGAAATAGCCGGAGCCGCCTACCGCTATTTATCCTTTGGCGGCCTGGTAGTGATTATTTCCGGCCTTGTCAGTCTGATTTTGGCCAATACCCTGACAGAACCGCTGAAACAAGTAACAAAAGTGGCGGAAGAAATGGCTGCCGGCAACTTCAAAGTAAAAAGTATCCACCGCTCAAAAGACGAAATAGGCAAACTTTCCCGCACACTTAATTACCTGGCAGGTGAAATTGTGAAAAAAGAAGAACTGAAAAACGATTTCATCTCTTCTGTTTCCCATGAACTGCGCACG
The DNA here is from genome assembly GCA_012523945.1 of Bacillota bacterium. Classification (GTDB taxonomy): domain Bacteria; phylum Bacillota; class Dethiobacteria; order Dethiobacterales; family Dethiobacteraceae; genus JAAYSO01. The sequence continues at coordinate 9,263 of JAAYSO010000024.1, read as the reverse complement.
CCCCTCACCTCCATTAAAGGCTGGGCCATTACGCTGAAAGAAGATTATGAGAATAAAGCTTTTCTGCAAGACGGCCTCAATATTATTGAAAAAGAATGTGACCGGCTCACGGAAATGGTCACTGAACTTTTAGATTTCTCCCGCTTTGTCACCGGGAAAATCACCCTAAAAAAAGAAAAAGTAGAGATCACTGCTCTACTTGCACAACTAAAAATGCAACTGGCGCCGCGTGCTGCGCGGGAAAAGATAGAGTTCCAAGTCCTGCTTCCGGAGACACCACTTTACCTTTTTACGGACGGCGACCGTTTAAAACAAGTTTTTATTAATCTTTTAGATAACGCTTTTAAATTTACCGCCGGCGGCGGACAAGTAATACTTAAGGCGGAAACAGGCGAAAATTTTATCTGTTTTTCTGTTGAAGATACAGGCAGCGGCATTGCTCCGGAGGAATTACCCCGGGTGAAGGAAAAATTTTACAAAGGCAAATCCAGCCAGGCGCAAAGCGGTATCGGCCTTTCCCTTTCTGATGAAATCATCCGTTTAATGCAGGGCAAACTGGAAATTCAAAGTGAGTTGGGACAGGGCACCTGCGTTACCGTCACGCTGCCCCTGCAGGAGGCGGCAGTTTCATGAAAAAATTACTGCTTGTTATTTTACTCCTTGGCCTTGCCCTGCTGGGCAGCATCTATTTTAAACAAGAAACAGATTTTACATTGCGCTTACTGCCGCCTGCCGGCCCGCCGCTGCCCATCCAAGGAACCTGGGAAATTACGGCACCTTTGCACCGGCCGGAAAGCGCTACCGGCTTGCCGCAAGCCCAAAACTGGGCGGGACAGAAAATTTATCTTGCCCAAAACCGTGTACTGCTGGGTCAATATCTTTTGGATGCTTCCTCCTACCGGGTAAAAAGAGTACCGGCCCAAGCCTACCTCAACTCACAAAAACAGGCTTTTCCGGCTGATTTTAAGTTCACACAAAGCCGGCTTGAAGTTATTACTTTGGCGGACGACCACCGCTTCTTTTGTGAACTTATTCCTCTTAACGCGGATGAGCTTATCCTTAATCTTTTCAGCCAAAGCTTTTACGCCCGTAAAATTGCGGAAACAGTAGAGGAAAAAGTTTTTACCGGCAGTGCCAAAACAATTGTAGATTTAGCTGCACCGGCTCAAGCCCCCGGGATCCCTGCAGGACTTTTACTGGGCTTACGCCGGCCGGAAGGTGACGGGTATAAGTACCGCACCTTATGGCTGCCTTTGGCGGACCGGCAGCCCACTTTAATCCTGGAAACGGAAAGAATCATTTTCCCCCGGCGCAGCGGCTTTTATGAACTGCAAATTAAGCGCACCGCCACAGAAGACATTCTCATTAGCACCCGGCTGCAAAACGAGCAAACAGATGAGCTTCTTTTCAGTAAACAGGCAGAAGGCACCGTCCGGCGCCGCCTTGATTATATCGGCAATGATTATGTTTCACTGTGCGAAACTTACGCCGACCCCTTCTTGGCCGGCAGTGAACAAGAAAAATCAATTCTGAAGATTGTGGCTGTGGACAGCCTGCCCGCCACGCCCGCCGTCACCATGGACGATCTTTTGGGGAATAAAAACCTTAACATGGTGACCGAAAGTACGGACAGCGACGGAAAGGAAGAAAATTTTGGCCTGGCCCGCCGGAAAGGGTACTGGATTTTTCAGGGACGCAGTTTCTCCGACCAGGAAGGCCGGGAAAAATTTATTGATTTTCCTTTAAGCATTATTCCGCCCGACCACCTGGTGATTTCTAATGAGCTGGCTATCCCCTGGCCCCGTGTCAAAAAACATGTTCCCCAAGCCCGGGACGTTTTAACTTCACCCACCGAAGATGTGGCTTTCGTTTTTACCCCGGGGGAAATTTTACTTTATGAGTTGCAGCAAGGAAACCTGCCGGCTGCACCCCTGCAAAAAATCCCTCTTTTGGCGGGGGAAGAAATTATTATGTCCGAGTGGGCACTGGGGCACTACGTGGACAACTGGACACTTTTTTTGCAAAACTTAGTAAAATAAATTACGGCTGTAAATTTACTTTTACAGGAGGAAGAACTAACTCATTGCTGGAATTGTATAGCAATAAAAACTTTTGGGGGAAATTGAGGCGTATCATCATGAGAAACCGCTGAGGAGGACAAAATGAAAACCCGCAAAAAACAACAGCAACAAAAAGCAAAATTTGCACCTTTCCTTTTACTTTTACTGATATTTTTAGCCGTAAGTTTCATGGTAAAGAATAATTGGCTCGATGAACTTTTGGCACCTGTTTTTTCCTTCATGGAAGCAGCTGCCGGTGAGCCTACAAACGAACAGAACCCAAATGAACAGGACATAGACGCAGAGGAGCCCACTACCCCCGAAACTCCTGCCGCTCCGGACCAGGAGTCGGAAGAAAATGAGTCCCAACCGCAGGAACCGGAGGAAGAACCTGAACTTGATTATTTAATTTTAGTCAATAAAGAAATCGCCCTGGCAGAAGATTATGTGCCCCCCAATCTCACCATTCCCAGTGTGCGCTTCAGTCAGGAAGGCAGGGCGGAAATAAAACACCTGCAGGCGGCAGCAGCCCAAGCTTTGGAGGAATTATTTGCCGCCGCGGAGGAAGAAGATATAATTTTATATGCCGTTTCCGGTTACCGCTCCTATGCCCTGCAAAAATCTGTTTATAACCGTCATGTACAAAATTCCGGGCAAGCTTATGCCGACCGCATTAGTGCCAGGCCCGGCCATAGTGAACACCAAACAGGCCTGGCCATGGATATAACCAGTAAAAGTGTCGGCTTCGGCCTTAAAACCAAATTCGGTGAAACTCCTGAAGGCCAATGGGTAGCAGAAAATGCCCATCGTTTTGGCTTTATAATTCGCTACCCTGAAGGTAAGGAAGATTTAACCGGCTATAATTATGAACCCTGGCATTTAAGATACGTAGGCAAAGCTGCAGCTCAAACTATTTTTGAACAAGATCTGATCCTGGAAGAATATATCCGGGAATATATAGACGCTGCCAGATAAAAAAGCTAAAAAAGAAGCTAACCTTCTTTTTTAGCTTTTTTCTTTAACAGATGATTGACAAACAGGTACAAGGCAAAACCGAAAACCACGGCATTAATGCCTGCTCCCAACATAAAAGTAGTTCCAAAGAACTCTAAAAAACCAAACATTTTATCTTTTAAACTGCCAATGCTTAAAATCAGTGCATACTGGCTAACAATAAATTCCACAATGTTTTCATGACCGGCCACAGGCGTCAGGATTAACCCGCCAACAACTAAATTTAAAGCATACATCACAGGTACTAACGGAGCAAGCGCCAGGCTTGTCCCCACAGCACTGGCCCGGTTACTGCGAAAAATAACGGCGCAAAGAAAAGCAACAGCAAACCCTAAGCCAAGGGTGGGAATAAAGTTAATGGCAATGCCCAGACCACAGCCCCGCGCTATCCTGGGTGGGCTGTCTTTAAGAATTTGTTTATCGATAACGTTGTAAAAACTTTTTTTTAGCCGGGCCCACCCCGTCAGTTGATTTTTTTCTGCCACAAAAGTGCCTCCTCCGCAACAGTTAGTACGGCTGCAAACTGCAGTACAATCTTTGCTTCATTTTTTGTTCCATTTCCCTAGTATAACATCTTTCCCTCCCCTTTTAAACTAAAGAAAAGGGCAGGCAATTTATGAAAGAGAGAAGAAAAAATGCACATAGGCAAAATGCTATGTGCACTTTATTTTAATCTGCTGTACTTACCAGGTGTATCGCCGTCAGTAAATTGTAGGCACTGTCAAACACCACATCTACATAGTTTTCCCCGGCAGTGTAAGTCCAGACCAGGTTGTCAAAATAAAACTCATCATCCCCGTTAAGATCCTGGTAGGTCTCATCCGGCTCACCCAAAAGGGTGCGCACATCTTCAGGATTCATGCCCGGATTCAGCCCGTAAACCTCCCCGCTTCCCATGTACACAATCCTGACCACTTCGCCGTGGGGATTCTCTTCATCCTCCCAGTCAATGGTACAGAAAAAGACCACATCATCATAACTTAAAAAGGTCCCGCCGGCAAAAAAGTCCCATAGCTCCGGTTCCCCTAAAACAGCCGTTACCTGTTCCCCCTGAGTACCTAAAGCAATGTCTATTCCGGTCATTTTGCCGGCATTAGCTTCCGCCAGAAGCTCCTCCCTTTGTCCTTTGGCTTCCGCTTCAGTTTCCTGGGGAGTTTGGTTCTCTTCTGGTTTTGGCTCCTCTTCATTTTGCGCCGGGCTTTCCTGGTTGGTATATTTTTGTTCATTTTCTGCAGCCGGAACTTCCTGGTTGCCACTGCAACCGGCAAGACTAAAAATAAAGCAAAAAATCAGTGCAAATACGGCTAGTTTTTTCATTATTTTTCCCCCCTCAAAATTTGCGGTAAAGTTTTCCGGCCCGTAAATTATTCGACATTGCCTTGCTAAATCCTTTTGCCCACTGCATCTCCCGGACATTTGCAGGCTCAACAAAAAATCCCCCTTGAACAAGGGGGATTTTTTCAGGTACTTACTGTTCCAGCCACATGTCGTGGTGATCCCAGCGGGTAAAGCCCTGCTGCATGTAAGTGGTATGCACTTTACCGTTATGCAGGAAAGCACCGGGGGATTGGAAAAGCGGAATAATTACCGCCTGTTCCGTCATATAATCCACAATTCTTTCCGTGGCTGCTTTCTGTTCTTCCTGAGTAAAAGCTTTCAGCGATTCGTTAAAGAGCTCCACCAGCTCCGGCGGACGTTTTAAACCGGCCAGGTTGGTCATGGGCTGCGGACCAAACCAGCGGTGAGCCGAAACTAAATAGTTCATGTCGGTACCGGAGTACATTAAGACCAGGTCTTTCCAACCGTTAACAAAGACGTCCTGGGCAAAACGACCGGCATCGGCAATATCCAATTCCACTTCAAAGCCGACATCGTTTAAGTAGTTGGCAATGGCTTCTGCCGTATCATTGCGGCCGCCGTCAGAGACGCTGGCCAAAAGCGTCACCTTCAAACCGTCTGCATAGCCTGCTTCCGCCAAAAGCTCCCTGGCTTTATCCGGATTGAAGGGACGAACCGGCTCACTGCGGCCACCCCACTCACCTTCTGCTGCCACAGAATGCAGCGGAGAGGTATAACCGTAACCTAAAGCGTCACAGATAGCCTGCTTATCTATGGCATACTCTAAAGCTTCCCTGACTCTGAGGTCATTAAAAGGAGAGTTGGGGTCCACAGTATTGGGCATGAGGTGGTAATACATGCCGGCCCAACCGGACTGGCGCACAAATCCTTTTTCCTCCAGTTCCTTCATATACTGCGGCGGAGCGCCGTTCCAGATATCAGCTTCCCCAGCCTCCATTTTGGCTGCCGCCGTGGTGGCTTCTGTAATATAAGTAATCTCAATGCGGTCAAGATAAGGTCCTTCCCGCCAATAATTTTCGTTTTTCACCCAAGTCATGCTGACATCCCGCTTCCATTCTTCCAGCATAAAGGGACCTGTGCCCACAATATTGGTGCGTGCCCACTCTGCACCGCCGTTTTTCTCATATGCTTCACGGGAAAAGATCGGCGTATAGCCCCAGTTGGGCAGGATCTGGTTATGCCATTCGTGGAGATGGAAAATAAGCGTATAATCATCTACCACTTCAATCTCTTTTAGGAGATCATTAAACATTAACTTTTGAATATATGATTCATAGTTCCACTTCACCACATCTGCCGTTAAATCGGTGCCGTCATGGAACTTAATCCCTTCCCGCAGTTTAAAAGTAATAGTTCTGGCTTCAGGATCTTCTTCAAACCATTCCGCCAGCTGCGGTTCATGGGTACGATCATTTGATACTGCCACGAGCATTTCCGCTGCCCCTAAAACGGCACCTGAATCTCCCGGTCCCATTTCCGGGTAGTAACTTAAAACTGTTGGTCCGGCGGCAGAAATAATACGCAACGTACCGCCCCAGACAGGCCCTTTTTCAGCCGGGCCCTGATCTTCTTCCACCGGCGCCGCCGGTTCATTGGCCGGTGTATTGGTATTGGCTGTATCTTCCTTACCGCAGCCTACGGCCAGTACCAGTAAAAGCACTAACAACAAACAGCCAAGTACTTTAAAGCATTTTTGTTTCGACATTCTTGAGCCTCCCTCTTTTTTAAGATAAGCATGCCCAATCTTATCCATTGCAGGGTATAGGCTAAAATCTTTAGAACATCCTACCGTCTATGCCTGAAAATTTTTCCTGGTAACCTATTTCCCACCCCCTGGAAAAATTTTGTTTAGCTTTAGCTTATTTCTATAATATGATATATTGACGGAATAGTCAAAATATTTAGACCTGTTTTTTTATATTAATTTAGCCATAATTTTCTTCACGGTATATTAAAATGCTTCGTAACCATTTATTACCTCATTTTAGTACTATTTTTGTGCGCTATTTTTATAATCTGACCTGCCGGGCGGCATCTCTCTTTTCTCAATACAACCATGTGTTTTTCACCTTTTTCCAACATTAAAGCTGCATAAATGGCTACAACAATTAACTGCCTGTAATGCTTACTCAGGCATCTACCGGTACCGCTGGAAAAGAACATTGAAAAGATCGTCAGAAAAATGCTATAATTACGACAGATTTAATAATTTTTAGAAAGGGAGCAGTGATATGGGATCCAAGTATAAGCATGTTTTTGAGCCTATTAGAATCAGAGGAGTTGACTTAAAAAACCGTATCATCATGGCACCGCCGTCACCTAACGTAGCCAGCCCTGACGGCTTTGTGACGCGCGATTTCGTGGACTGGATGCGTCCCTTCGCCCGCGGTGGCGCAGCCGTTATCTACGTCGGCAACGCCTCCGTTGACAGAACTGAATGTTTTGATGAAGATTATCAGCTTGAATTAAATGACGACAAAGCTATTCTGCCGCTTTCCTGGTATGCGGAAATGGCTGCCCAATACGGCTGCCACGCTTCATTGGAGATTAACCACAACGGTAAGGACACAACCTTTGAAGCCGTAGGACATCCCCCCTACAGTGCTTCTCCCATCATTACCGCCAGTGAATATACACGGGCCAAACAACTGGGCCGCGACCCCATCCCGGCCATTGAAATGACCCATGAAAAAATTGCCGAAACCGTGGAAAAATACGCCATGGCAGCTTTCAGAATGAAACAAGCCGGGATGAATGTGGTACTTGTCCACGGCGGCCACGGTAACCTCATCAGCCAGTTTGCCAGCAAGCTTTATAACAAGCGGACAGACGAATACGGCGGCTCCCTGGAAAACAGGGCCCGTTTTGCCATTGAAGTCTGCAAAGCCATTCGCGAAAAATGCGGTCCTGATTTTGTCATTGATTTCCGTATTTCTGCTGATGAAATTGCCGAAGAAGGCATGCACTTTGAAGAAACACTTGACTTCATTGAACTGATTAAACCATATATCGATATTATTAACGTTTCCGCAGGTTTGCACAGTGACTTTGATTTCAAATATTACCGTAACTGGTGCCAGAACTACTTAATGCCCAGAGGCTTCAACGCCCATTATGCCCGGGATGTGAAAAAGCGCCATCCTGATCTGTTAGTAACAGCAGTAGGCTCCATTGTCAGCCTGGACATGGCGGAAGAATATATCTCTGAAGGCTGGTGCGACTTTGTCGCCATGTGCCGTCCGCTCATGGCTGATCCGGAAATGCCCAGAAAATATGCCATGAACATGCCTGAAGAGCGCCGCCCGTGCCTGCGCTGTGATCAGTGTGCCGCCCGTCTCTTCCCGCCGCGGCCTCTCACCTGTGCCGTCAACCCGTATTTAAGCATGGTCTTTGAATTTAAGGACGGCCGTGTACCTAAAGCACCCGTCAAGAAAAAAGTAGCCGTAGTGGGCGGTGGCCCGGCAGGTATTCAAGCCATGCTGGCTCTGTGCGAGCGCGGACACGACGTCACCCTCTACGAAAAATCGGGACAACTTGGCGGCAATTTAATTGGTGCAGCGGCACCTCCCTTTAAAATTGACTTACAGGACTACCTTGAGTGGCTCATCCTGCAGGCGAAAAAAGCTCCGGCCAGAATTCTCCTCAATACGGAAGCCACCAAAGATATTTTAGAAGTTGAAAACTACGATGCCATCATTATTGCTGTGGGCGCCAAGCCCTTAATTCCCAATCTTCCCGGCATTGACAAGCCCCATGTCCACTGGGCACCCGATGCCGAGCTGGGTAAAGTGCCTGTAGGTGACAAGATTGCCATTGTGGGTGCCGGTGCCGTAGGTCTGGAAGCGGCTCTCGACTTTAAACAAGCCGGCAAGGAAGTCTTTGTGGTGGAAATGCAGGATGAAACTACACACAGACTTACCCTCCGTGCCAGTGCCGGTAATGCCTCTAATGAATTAATGTCACTGATGAAAGAACATCAGATCCCGCTTTACCTCTCCAATAAGCTGGAAGAAGTCTGCGACGACAAGATTGTCTGCCGCGACCTGAAAAATAACAAGACTGTAGAGTACGAATGCGACACAGTACTTCTGGCCATTGGTATGGTACCGCTGCATAATGTGGCCGATTCCCTGCGCCGCTGTGCTCCGGAAACGGAAGTCCATCTTGTAGGCGACGTCAGAAAGGTGGGCAATATTTCCACCGCCGTCAACAGCGCTTTCCAAGCTGCTGTGCATATTTAAGCAAACTTTATAAGACTTAAAAACTGCGGTTAAGCTGTTATCAGTTTAACCGCAGTTTTTTTTGCCCGGACAAATTTCCCCGCCGCCCCTAAAGACAAAAGTTATAAAAAATCTTCAGGTTGCATAAAAATTTAGCAATCGGGATCACGAAATTTTACTGACTATTCTGAAACTTCGTTCGCGTCGAACTTTGCCACGGAAAGGAGGTTAAAAGCAGGCTAGTATTATTTTCTTGGTATCCGCGAAAAACTTAAGGGAGGTACTCAGATGGCAAGTGAATTAAGAAAAGATAAAATCGGCTTAAGTATGGGAGCCTTTGGTTACAACCTGGGGGCGGCCGGACTCATGACTTTCCTCACTTATTTTTATACCGATAGCATGCTGATTTCCGCCGCCAGTGTCTCCATGATTTTATTTGTCTCCAGAATCGTTGATGCCATTACCGACTTGCTTGTAGGCGCTTTAATTGACAGGAACAGATCCAAACACGGTAAAGCCCGGCCCTTTTTAATCTGGATGGCATTGCCTGCCATTATCTCCATGGCAGCCACGTTCTATGTGCCCAACTTTACGGAAACGGGCAGGGTTA
>JAAYSO010000023.1 GCA_012523945.1 Bacillota bacterium | reverse complement strand
TAATTGTATCTTTCTCCTTCCTTGCCGTCAAGAAAACGGCAATATCAGGGTAATACCCCAAATTTAGGAAGTAGATGAAAAGAAAAAAAGCAGTGAACTTCAATTCACTGCCATAGGCTTATACTATTCTTTCTGTGCATACACTTGCCTGCAGTATTTAATACCGGTAACGGCATCAGTGGCAAAAGCATCAGCACCTGTATATTCCCGAATCTCTTCACTCATAATAGTGCCGCCGATAATCACTTTTACCTGATCCCGTATTCCCGCTTCTTTTAGTGCGTCAATAACATTTTTAATTTCCGGGTACGTGGAATTAAGCAAGGCGCTAAGTCCCAGCACTTTTGTACCGCTGGTCTTTACCATTTCCACAAAATCTTTTGCCGGTACATCGACCCCCAGATCTATAACTTTAAAACCATTACTGCGAAGCAAATTAACAACAATATTTTTACCTATGTCGTGAATATCACCGCTGACCGTGCCAATGACTACAGAACCTATAATTTTATCTTCGGAACTCTTACTGGCGATCAGTGGTTCCAATTTTGCCATGACACCCTGCATGATCTCGCCGGAAAACATTAATTCTGTCAGGTAGTATTTGCCCTCGGCAAATAATTCCCCCACAGCAATAATGCCTTCATGGCATTCTTTAATGATGTCAATGGGTGATACACCTTCAGCAAGCTTGGCATCTACCAATTCATTTACCCGGTCTTCATTGAGGTCACGTAATGCAGCGGCTAATTCTTTCATAATTCTATGCCTCCTTTTGCGGTTGCACTTTACAGTACCTTTATCTTGTCCACCACGATGCCGCCTTACTAAATTGAGTTCTTTGTGACTTTTGTAATTTTTCTAACTTTTTAGCCCTTTTCTTGGCTCAACTTACAAACTAATTATAACGTATTATTATAGCCACTGTCCATATAAAATTCCTATATCAATACTGTAATTTTGTAGCGCATGGTACTCTGAAACTCACCTTCTTTATTACGGTGCATAATCTGTAATAGAATTTCAGGCAAGGAAGTGAAAGATTGTTTAAATTGCAGACACTTACCAACAAAATCGTTGCCGGTTTCAGCAGTATCTTTATCGGTTTCTGTTTAATTGTTTTTTCCCTTAATTTGCTGGCTGGTTTGCCTGGTGCCATTTTTTCCAAAACTAAAATCTTTTTCCTCAAACCGGTTCTAATTGCGGGTGTCATTGTTTTAAGAATGGGTTTTACTTATTTATATTTAGTTTTAAACCGGGACCAAGAAAGCAAAACTACAGTAAAAAATGAGCAAAAGCCTAAAACACAATCTGATTTACATACCGGCAGTTTTGTTTGAATAAATATACACCAGGAAGGAGGAAGTTATGATTTTAAAGGCTTTTCTCACTACTTTTATCCTGGTGTTTTTGGCGGAACTGGGTGATAAAACACAATTGGCAACTATGCTTTTAGTCTCACAAGGACAACCGGGAAAAATCGTCTTTTTAGGGGCAGCCAGTGCTTTAGTCATTTCTACCCTTGTAGGTGTAGTGGCAGGTACCTGGCTGACTAAATTGTTTTCTCCTCATATCCTGCAGACTTGTGCCGGTATAGTATTTATTTTTTTAGGCATTCTTTTGCTATGCGGTAAATTATAAGCAAAAAGACCGTCTGCTGACGGCCTTTTTTACAGGTTAATGCCAAAGATTCCACCGGCGGCACCGGCAAGAAATGCTAAAAAAGCTTTCGTTATGTAGCTTAAATCCAATTGGAAATCCGGTAGTAAGATTAGTCCCAAAATAAGCAAACCGGCCAGGTAGATTAACCCGGTTATCCCACCGTTCAGCCACCCTTTAACTTGCAACTTTTTGGTTACATAGGCGGCGCCTGCAAAAATGGCAATTAATGAGGTTGCATACGCCGTATAAGGTAAAATGGCTTCCGTTAACGATGTGTACTGAATAATAAGGCTAAAAACAAGAAAAATCAAGAGAGATAAAAAATAAGCATAAAGTACACCTTTAGCCATCACAATTATTGTTACCGGTGGCCTGGTTTGTGCGGCTGCAGTGCTTTTTCGCGGCATGGGGTTCACCTCCAATAGTTCCTATTGGAATGTATGTCCCCAAATGCCTGTTTATGACGGGTTCGTCAGGAAACTACTCGTCAATAATACTTTCCACGCTGAAACGGGCCATGCGTACACGGACATTGTCGGCAAGACGTACTGTCATTTCATCATCTTTAATTTTTTCAATTGTACCGTAAAAACCGCCGATTGTCCTGATTTTTGTCCCTGCCTGTAAGTTCTCAAGCATTTCTTTTCTTTTCTTTTGCTGCTGTTGCTGGGGACGGATTACCAAAAAATACATAATCGCAAAGAAAACAATGAGCGGGACAAAAATTTGTAATTGTTCCATATTATTTTTCCTCCTTTTTTTGCCCAAAACGGGTGATAAATTCTTGATAAAGATCACAAAAGGTATCATTTAATATGCTCCGGCGAATTTCCTGCATAAAACGGTGTAGCATGTGTAAATTATGGTATGTTGTCAACCGCAAGCCAAATATTTCATTGGCTTTAATTAAATGGCGGATATAAGCCCGCGTGTAATTACGGCAGGTATAGCAGTCACATCCTTCCTCTAAAGGACGGAAATCCCGGGCATAAGCTGCATTGCGGACGGTAAGTGTTCCCTCTCGTGTTAAAACCGTACCGTTTCTGGCAATCCTGGTGGGTAAAACGCAGTCAAACATATCTACCCCGCGTTTGACGCCTTCAATTAAATAGTCTGCTGTTCCTACTCCCATTAAATAGCGCGGTTTATTCTCCGGTAGCAGCGGCATGACGGCTTCCAGCATTTCATACATTAGTGCTGCCGGTTCGCCCACACTTAAGCCTCCTATGCCGTAGCCGGGAAAATCTAAAGCAACCAGTTGCCTGGCGCTTTCGCGCCGTAAATCGGCATACATTCCGCCCTGTACGATGCCAAATAATGACTGGTCAGGACGGTTGTGAACCTTAAGGCAGCGTTCAGCCCAGCGGGTTGTCCGTTCCAGGGATTCTTTAATATAATGGCGGTCAGCCGGGTAAGGAGCACATTCATCAAAAACCATGGCAATATCGGAACCTAATGCTTCCTGAATTTCCACTGCTTTTTCCGGGCTAAAAAAATGTTCTGAACCGTCAATGTGTGAACGAAAGGTAACTCCCTCTTCTTCAATTTTGCGTAACGGCCCCAGGCTAAAGACCTGAAAACCGCCGCTGTCTGTCAGAATAGCCCGGTTCCAATTCATAAAAGCATGCAAACCGCCGGCTTCCCGGATTAAGTTATGTCCGGGGCGCAAGTAAAGATGGTATGTATTGCTTAAGATAATCTGAGCACCAATTTCCTTTAATTCTTCGGGACTCATTGTTTTTACGGTAGCTTGCGTTCCCACCGGCATAAACACTGGAGTGGGAATATCTCCATGAGGAGTATGCAGGATACCGGCCCGGGCCCCGGTGTGTGGGCATTGTTTCACCAATGTATATGTGACAGCCAACAACATCTCTTCCCTTCGCAACTAGAATCAGTAGATTAACATGGCATCACCAAAGCTAAAAAAGCGATACTTTTTATCTACGGCTTGCCGGTAAGCAGACAATACTTTATCTTTTCCGGCAAAGGCTGAAACCAGCATAAGCAATGTGGAGCGCGGCAGATGAAAATTTGTCAGTAAAACATCAGTGGCTTTAAAATGATAGCCGGGATAAATAAAAATGTCTGTCCAGCCGCTGCCGGCTTGGATTTTTCCTTCCTCGTCAGCCACCGTTTCCAGCGTCCGGCAGGTAGTAGTACCTACCGCCACAATGCGCCCGCCTTGATGACGGCAGTAATTTATTTTTTGAGCAGCTTCAGCTGTAAGGCAGTAGTATTCACTATGCATTTTATGAAGACGCACATCGCTGACTGTTACCGGACGGAATGTACCTAAACCTACATGCAAGGTTAAATAAATAACTTCTACACCGAGCGCCTCAATTTCTGCCAGCATTTTGGGTGTGAAATGCAGTCCGGCTGTGGGTGCGGCCGCTGAACCGCTTTCTTTAGCATAAACTGTCTGATATCTTTCTTTGTCTTCCAGCCTTTTTTTGATGTATGGCGGCAAAGGCATTTCACCCAGGCGGTTTAAGATTTCTTCAAAAATGCCTTCATAAAAAAATTCCACTAAACGTCCACCGTCCGGAAGTACTTCAACAATTTTGGCCTTCAGCTCACCATTGCCAAAAATAACATGTGTACCCGGTGGTAACCGCCTGCCGGGGCGCACAAGTGTCTCCCACAGATGTGCCGACCTTCTTTTTAACAGTAAAATTTCCACGGTAGCACTGCCTTCCAGCTTGCGCCCGATAAGCCTGGCCGGTAAGACCCGTGTATTGTTTAAGACCAGGACATCACCGGCGCGTAAAAACTGCGGAAACTTGGCGAAATTCTCATGCTTAATTTGGCCGGTATTACGGTTTAAAATTAAAAGCCGCGACTCTGCCCGGTTTGGTAACGGTTCCTGAGCAATCAAGTCCGGGGGAAGGTCGAAGTCAAATTCCTCTACGCGCAAAAACACACCACCCCCTCATCACTAATTTTAACCCATTAGCAGATATTATACCATATCTCACCATTATTGACTTCATAACGGAAAAGTTTTTTTTTACAAGAAAAAAGAAGGTTTAAAACCTCCTTTTTTCTGCTTGCATAAAGGGAATAGAAATATCTTAATGTCCGGAAAAAAAACGATAAAGCCAAAAAAATACGGAAAGAATGATGCTAACGATGATGCAAGTCATGAGCGGAAAATAAAAAGTAAAATTTTCTCTTTTAATCACTATATCACCCGGTAAACGGCCAAGTTTAAAACGGGCACCTGCAGTCAAAAGCAAGCCGGTAATAAGAAAAATTATGCCCAGTAACAAGAAAGTTTTGGCAAGTGAATTCATGACGGCCTCCTGTTGGCAAAGGATTCCTCGTATAAGTTTACTTTTACCAGAGTGTATCCTGTTTACCCTGCTGCTTGTACGGAATTCCCAGATGCTGATAAGCCAGGGGAGTAACTAGACGCCCGCGGGGTGTTCTTTGCAAAAAGCCAATTTGCATCAGATAAGGTTCATAAACATCCTCAATGGTCTCTGCTTCCTCGGAAATTGCCGCCGCCATTGTGTCCAGGCCTACAGGTCCCCCGCCAAACTTTTCTGCGATGGTACGTAGAAGCATTCTGTCGACTTCATCCAACCCCAACTCATCAACTTCCAGCATCTCTAATGCAGCTGCAGCCACTTGGGCATCTATCTTATTATTTGCTTTTACCTGGGCATAATCCCTTGCCCTTTTCAAAAGGCGGTTGGCTACCCGCGGTGTTCCCCGCGAACTTTTAGCCAATAATAATGCACCTTCTTTATCTATTTGGACCTGAAGAATGCCGGCTGAACGTTGGATAATTTTTTGCAATTCTTCATCTGTATAAAATTCCAGCCGCGCCACTACGCCAAAACGATCGCGTAATGGTGAAGACAGGGCGCCAATACGTGTAGTTGCTCCGATCAGAGTAAAGGGCGACAAATCCAGACGCAGCGAGCGGGCACTGGGACCTTTGCCGATAATAATATCAAGGGCAAAGTCTTCCATGGCAGGGTATAAAATTTCTTCCACTGTGCGATTAAGCCGGTGAATCTCATCAATAAAGAGGACATCGTACGGGGCAAGATTGGTTAAAATAGCGGCCAAATCGCCGGGACGCTCAATGGCGGGACCAGAGGTTGCCCGCAGATTCACACCTAATTCAGCGGCAATTATCTGAGAGAGAGTTGTTTTGCCCAAGCCCGGCGGTCCATATAACAAAACATGATCAAGGGCGTCGCCACGCTCCTTAGCAGCTTCTATAAAAATATGCAGGTTTTCCTTCAGTTTAGTTTGCCCGATATAATCAGAAAAACTACGCGGTCGCAGTTGATTATCCTGAAATTCATCGTCCGCTTGTATAGAGGCCGAAATAATCCGTTCGTCCATGTGCTCCTCCTTACTGCGAGCCCAACCGGACTAACGCTTTTTTTATGAGATCTTGTGTGTTTAATTCCTGATAGCCGTCTATTGACTGGAGGGCAGCCTGGGCTTCATTGCCGTTATAGCCCAAGGCAATCAAGGCGGCTAAAGCATCCTGGTAATTTTGGTTCTCCGCCTGCTGACCCGAAGCGGCAGCAGGCAGTTCAGTATGTACGGTACTAATTTCCGCCACTTTATCCTTTAGTTCCACGATTAACCTTCTGGCCGATTTATTGCCGATTCCCGGTACTCTGGTTAATGTCTTAATATTTTCATGGGTAATAGCGAGGAAAAACTCGGCAGGCGAAAGTGTAGACAGTACTGACAAAGCTACTTTAGGACCAATGCCGGATACTGTCTGTAAAAGTTTAAACAAAGTTAAATCTTCCGGTGAGAGAAAACCATAAAGCTGAAGGGCATCTTCACGCACAACCAAGTACGTAAAAAGTTTTATTTCTTCACCGCAGGCCGGTAGCCGGGCAAAAACTGTGGCAGGTACATGAATCTGCCACCCGATTCCTCCGTTTTCAATAACTACCTGGTCACTGCTTTTATCTACCAGCTTGCCACAAATATAATTAAACATAAATTTTCCTCCGTTGATGCCGGGAACCGGGTGTGATGGTATGGGCGTGACAAAGGGCAACGGCCAGGGCGTCTGCCGCATCATCAGGGCGCGGAATTTCCTGCAAGTGTAAAAGTGCTTTGATCATCTGCTGTACCTGGTTTTTATCGGCTTTACCATAGCCCGCCACTGCCTGTTTTACCTGCAGCGGTGTATACTCATGAACTTCTAAACCGGCATGGTATGCCGCCAGTATGGCAACACCCCGTGCCTCGCCTACCTGCATGGCGCTGTTGGCGTTGCCGGCAAAAAACAACTTTTCAATGGCGAACATATCCGGCCGGTAAGAGCGGAAAATTTCTGCCAAAGACTGGTAGATTATACCAAGACGTTCGGGCATCGGCGACTTTGCTTCCGTTCTGATACAGCCGTATTTAACGGCTACGCTGCGCCATCCATCCGTTTCTATCAGTCCAAATCCGGTTATGGCTGTGCCTGGATCGATGCCTAAGACCAGCAAAAAAATCTCTCCTTTACCACCGCTTCCTCACAGGTGGTGTTCTGGTAGTCCACTCAAACATATATTCGCCCTCTAAACTTGTTTTTCCTGCCGCCTCAGATTCTCTGTAATTTGCTTTCTGTCAGTTTTTCAATAATGGCGTACATATTGGTGATTTCGCCTACCTGTAATTCGTCTTTAAGCTTAAAGAAATCAAGGCATAGTCCGCAGGCAAACAGCTCCACTCCTCTTTTTTACAATCGCTTTAAACTCCCTCCCCTTCTTTAATGAAAGTAACTGTTCGCAGATTTCTAGTCCTGAAGGAGACCAAAAAGTGCAAGCAGCTTTTGCCAAAATGTTTGTTTGGACGCAGTTTCAGCAGTTTCCGGTACAGGTTCTGTAATTTGCGGCGCGGAAATTTCTTCAGTTCTGATGATAAATTGTAATGTTTGCACGGCCTTATTTCTCGGAGCCACAAAGGACCGCATGGGGCCTGAACGCTCACCCAGGAGTGAATCGAGGGCTGATGTAGCAAGTTCAGTGTCGAAACCGGCAGTTTTCTCACTAAGTTCGCCCATGCCTTCTGCCAATAGAGTTGCTCCTTCATTTAGTGCCACTGAACCTAGTTGAGCCTCCTGAAGACCTGTACTTAATTTTTCTGCGTTTATTGCCATCATGCCTACGGCACTTGCCAGTTCCCCTGCGTGCAGGTTTAATTCATCTGCACCGCCTTTTAGAGTTGCCGTCCCTTCAGCAAGTCTACTGCCGGCCTTGGCTGCCTGGGCAACCCCGTCTGTATAATTTTGCAGCCCCTGGTAGAATTCATTATAACCGTTAAGCTGCGCTTCCAAAGCCTGTAGCAATTGGATTTGAGAGCTGGCGCCAGGCATTTGTTGCAATTGTGTTGATAAATTAGCCAAAACGACAGCATAGTTTTCCCGGGTAAGCTGTTCCACAGTCACATTGGCGTTTTTAAGTTGCCGGAACAGCGGCTCCAGCTGTGTATTGGCAGAAGCCAGAAGCGCAGTAAAAATTTGTTCCGCACCTGCCAAAAGTTTATCATCCTCTGCCGCCAGCTGGGTTAGACCGGAGGCAAGTTGTGCGACGCCGTTATGGATTTCCCCACCTCCCGCTGCCAGCTCCCCGGTGCCGCCGGTAAAGGCACTCATATTTGCTTGCAATTGCTGCAGTCCCGCGGAAAACTGTCTGCCGCCCTCTGACAATTCTTGCAGACCGCTTGCCAGCTCAGCCGTTCCTTCCTGTAATTGCCGTGCTCCGTGATCCAGTTCGGCAATGCCGGATTGTAATTGGCCAAAAGGTTCCGTAAACTGCTCCAGGTTTTCTTCAGCAAACTGTAGTTGCATCACTGTACCGCTGATTTGTAATGGCGGTAAAGTAAATTCATTAACTTGAGCAGTTAGAGATATAGTTTTTTCGTTGCCGGGAAAGACAGTGTAATTTAACTGTTTGTCTTTGCCGACACTGACTATGGTGGCATCTTTTGTATTAATTTCAGTAAATTTTTCCGTATCCAAAGTAACTGATACTTGCATAGTAATATTTTTAAAAAACCAGGGATCCACATGAGGGTTCTTTTTTATTTCCAGTTCCAACTCCAGCAGTCCGCTTTTGCCGGCTAGTTCGCGGGCAGAAATTTCCTGACCGTCCAGGCGGTAGGAGAGCCGGAAGAGCCAGGGCAACTGTGTTTTTGCCAATTTACCCTGGTAAAAGAAACGTCCTTTGTCGGCGGTTACACTAATCTGATCCTTAGCAGTAACTATTTCAGCTGTGGAAGTGAGATTGCTGACCTCTGCATAATCACCAACATCAAAAACAGTGCCGGCCTGTTCGAGACTGAAGCCGTTGACCACATAGATTTCTTTCACTGTGCCGTCAGCCGCCAAAATACCATAGACAGTTTCGTCCTTTGGCGTTGGCTGTTCCCCGGTGGCTCCCAGTAAAGTTGAACCTAAAAATATTCCTAAAGCCAGACTTAAAGACAGCCATATTTTTATTTTGCGCAAGATTTTTCACTCCCTGATTTGAATTTGACGAAAAGAGTAGTTTTTTTAATTAGTCCATCGCAAAGGACCAGTAAGTTTGGTAAAAAAATCAATACCATGAAGGCCGATAAAAGTGCTCCCCGTCCTAAAACCAGACCTAATTCTTTGACGATACTGTTTGTGGAAACCAGGTATAAAACCAACCCACCGAAAAAGAGGATGCATGCCGGAGTCAAAATTGAAGCTGTTGTTTCTTCTAAAGCATTTTTCGCTGCTTCTTTTTTGGGCATGAGTTTACGGTTGTCCAGGTAGTGGTGGGTAAACAGGATACCATAATCAACGGTTGCCCCCAGTTGGACACTGCTGACAATTAAAAAGCCGATGTAATTGAGGGAAGTATTAAGAAAATAAGGGATGGCTAAATTGATCCAGATGGCACCTTCAATAGTTAAGAGCAGGATTAAAGGTAATGACAAAGATCGAACACCCAGCAATAAAATCAGACCGATGGCCAAAATAGCAATTCCGTTAACGACAATACTGTCAGCCGTTACAGTTTCTTTAATATCGTAAATATTAACACTGGGACCAAGCAGGTGGTATTCATTCCCGTAATATGTGGCAGCCAGTTTTCTGATTTGCTCCACCACGGAAAAGGCTGCGTTACTTTCAGTTTCAGTATTGGTGTCTACAATAATACGACTGTAGTTTTGTGAGATAAATTGCTCTTTTTCCTGTGGTGGCAGAAAATCAGTCGGTATCTCTGCGCCCACCAGTTCAGCATAGGAAGCAACTGATGTGACTTGTGGTATTTTTTTTAGTTCTGCCGTTAAAATCTTTTCTTGCCCCCACTTATCCCTGGGGATCATTAAAACAATTTGTGTCAGTTTGCCAAAATTACCCTCAATTAGTTGAGCATCCCTGGCTGGCCGGCCACTTTGTCCCAGGTCTCCTGCTCCATAAATAAATTCATTTTGTTTTTGGGCAAGAAAGCTTGGTACGATTATGAGCCCTATGAGGAGTAAAAGGGGTATTCCTAAACGTACCACTACTTTACTCATGGCGCTAAAGGAAGGTATGAAGGGACGGTGACGAGTTTTGTCCACCAATTTATAGGTACATAAAGTTAAAGCCGGCAAAAACACCATTACAGAAAGTAAACTTAAAACTATACCCTTTGCCATGACGATGCCCATATCCGGGCCGATGGCAAGCTGCATAAAGATTAAGGCCAGAAAACCAAAGACGGTTGTGGCAGCACTGGCTACGATGGTGGGTGCAGCTTTGTACACTGCCTGCTTCATGGCTTCATGCGGGTTTAAACCTTCTTGCCTGAATTGCGCAAAGCGTGCCAGCAGGAAAATGGCATAATCCATGGAAACTGCCAACTGCAATACCGGGCTGACGGCTTGAGTAATAAAGGAGATTTCACCGAAAAATATATTTGTGCCCATGTTGATAATGATGGAAACGCCCAGAGTCGCCAGGAATAAAAACGGCTCCAACCAGGAACCGGTTGATAACAAAAGTATCACCAAAATCAGCGGGACAAAAAAAAGTATCACTTGTTTTACTTCTTCCTCAGCAGCAGTCTGTGCCGCTACCAGATCAACCGCCTGACCGGCCACGGCACCTTCTTCACCTATAAGTTCATAGATTTGCTCAATAGTATTTTTTACATTTTCTTCAGCAATCGTCAGTGAAAATAAAGCACCGCCTTTTTGGTACCAGGCTTCCACTGTTTTCGTGTCAGCCAGTGCCAGCGGCTCATAAAGATTAATAACATCGTCTAACCACAAAACTTGCTTTACTCCGGGCAGAGCAGCCAGTTTTTGTTTAAAATTAAGGGCTTCCACTAAAGTAACTTTAGGGAGGTAAACTCTTGCATTGGGAATTGAGTGCGTAAACTCTTCCTCCATTATTTCCAGTGCCACAGTTGACGGTGCATTGTGCGGGAGATAGTCCGCCAGGTCATAATTGATTTGCACGCCGCTTTGCAAAAAAGCACAAATTAATGTGGCCAGTACAAAAAAAATAATCACCGGGATTCTCAGCTTAATAATTTTGGCAACTAAATTCATTTATTTCGCTCCTCTATTCG
>JAAYSO010000022.1 GCA_012523945.1 Bacillota bacterium | reverse complement strand
TGCCAGGCTTGTTTTTTAAAGCTGTTCATTTCTCCCCAAATATTTTCATTGTAACGATTTGCTTCGCCTTGCCAATAATTTTCAATACGGCTTTGCATTAATCTCCCTCTTCTCTCTCTTTCAAATCTGTTTTTCAAAAAAGAAAACCATGAAGCAGGCCGGGTAACCCAGCCATTAACCTTCATGGTTAAAGTAGTAAAAAGTATCTTTGTCTCTAATTCAGTGCCTTCATAGCACAATCTAAGAAAAGTTTTTAACTTGTATATACAGTTATGTACTTCTTTCTATAGTTTAAATGCTTGTGAAGTTTTTGTCAAGCAGAAAATCTTTAAAATAAGTTCATAATTTTAGCAGGTTCAGATAAGCCTGTTTATTTTTATCACCGCCTTATCACCGGCGACGTAAAAGCCGGAAAGGCAAAGTGGCAATGTGCCAAATAAAATCAAGCACAAACATAACAGAATAACCAAATAATTTAAAAGGAAGCAGTATAACCCAGACAATAGGGTATAAAACTAAAAACAATAATGCCAAAGGCCAACATAAAACAAATAAAAGCAGCCATAATAAACAACCCATAAAATCGCCCTCTTTCGGCAATAATGTCTTATTATTATTTATTATATTTACAGAAAGGAAGAAAGTTCATGTTGACAGTAAAACAGCTTTTACTCATAACTTCATTGGTACTGCTTTTAGTGCTCCGTTCGGCAACTAGTTTGTCCGCCCAAGTGCACCAATACCGGCAGGCAGCGCAAAATGCTGAAAAAGAAATGCAGGAAGCCAGAAGACTTTCCCTGGAGTCAGAACAGTATGTCACTCAAGTTATGAAAGTAACCAAATATGCTCCCACCTCCGCTGACGCCGTCCCGGGGCATGATTTTACCGGTGATCCCAGAATTACCGCCAGCGGCGAAAAAGTCATACCCGGCAAAACGGCAGCCGCCGGCCCCAATATTCCTTTTGGGACGGAAATATACGTGGAGGGTCAGGGCTGGTACATTGTACAAGACCGCGGTAGCGGTATCGGCCCCAATAATATAGATTTAGCCTGTTCCTCCCGGGCAGAAGCTATTGAATTCGGTCAACAGGAACTGATTGTGGTCATTAAAAAGGCCGGGGATTAATACTCTTTTTTCTTTTTTAAGAGAGAGCGGGAAAGAATAACGGTATCTATTTCTTCCACCAGCTCCCTGTCTTTAGCCATGATATAAAAAACAATGGTGGCATTGTACTCTGCAAAATACCTGCAGTAGACTCTTGCCGCCAGCAATTCCACCTGATAGTCACTTTTAACTTCCAGGCCTTTGGGAACCCCATACTGGAGATAGCCTATCTGCCGTGTCCGATAACGGTGAGCAGGTGTATTGGTTTTAAGCATGGCATCAATTCTACCCCAGCCTGGCAGCTCTATATAGTGGACATCTTCTTCTATTGTTATAGAATCTGCTTCAAAAGTGACATCATTAGCTGCTAAACCGATAGCAGGCATCACTAAGTATTTCTGGTCATAGGCAGGAACGGCAGTAAGCTTTTCAATTTTAATTTTACCATCGGCAGTAAAAAACAATTCTTTATTATTAACGGCATAAGCGCCGTAAAAGGCCGAATAGAGATCACTTTGAGGGTCAAAATAAGCAGCATATTTTTTCCCGAAAGAAAAATTGCCGAAATTATAGATAATACTTAGCTGAATGTCTTCTTTTAGATTAAGATATCTGGCAAAGCCTTCACCTGCGTTAAAGTATAAAACATAGGGGAAAAAACTGCCCCGGCCCGCCAAACTCCCGGAAGGGATATGTAAAGGTATTTCCCGAAAAAGACCCGTAAATTGATAATATTTGCTCACTGGAAACATAATAAGATAGCTGCGCAGCGGATAATAAAAATTGGTGACAAAAACAAATAAAACCACTAGTAATGTGAAAACAAGAAAGCCAAATTTTCTTCCGGATATTATCATGCTGCTTTTCTCCTTCCGCCGGTATCCCCCGGTTAATCTTATTATACACCGGCTTAACCAGATTTCCTTAAAAAGATTTGCCGTGCGCTTTAAATTACCTTGGAGGTAAATGCATGTTACGGGTAAAAGGCTGATGTAGCAAAGAAGTAGTTCGCATAAGCGGTGCCAATGGGGTGCTGCTTTTTTGTGTTTGAAAGAATTTTTATAAATTTAGTTGTAAAAAAGTATTCAGTTCTGGGAAGTTAGGCAGAGGCAGCAATAGGTTGCCATGGCAAAAATTTGCTTGCGGTCGCCATTGTGAAATAGACGGCGTGGAAGGTGCCGGCCCGGAATATGAAACTATTTGGGCCTTTGGCAGTGACTGCGGCATC
>JAAYSO010000138.1 GCA_012523945.1 Bacillota bacterium | reverse complement strand
TATCCCCATGTTGCCAGTGGTCTGGACTTCCATTTGGCTGTAACTGATTTTAGCAGAATGAGTTCCGGGGCAACCCCGGTTGGCGAAAATTATAATATAGTAATAGTAAACAGTATCCCGGATCTTAGCAAGCTATTGGCTTGATTTTGTTTTTTTGCGGATAATAACGGGATTAAAGCCAGCAATAAATTGATTTTGGGATCGAGATGTGCCGTAGAATTGAAACCTCCTTGTTTATTGTAAGGCTGCGAACCATCAATATTTTCTTTGTCATCAGAGGAATTTAATATGTCATGTAAGCGATTTATGCTGTAAGATATGTCTGTGCTATTAAGAGACGAAAGCAAACTTTCGAGGTTCAATTTATCCGCCATTTTTTCTGCCCCAATCATACTCATTTTTATATTGATATCATATGTATAAAGCAAAAAAAAGGTTCTGGAAAAAAAGAAGCAGGGGGAGAGCAGTTTATTTATTGTCGAATAATACTTTCAAGATGTGAGGATTAAACAGAAGGAAAAAGTTGAGAGCAGAAAGAAATAAATAATATTGTCGATAGTTATTATAAGCTGTCTTTTTTTTGTTTGCTTGGGCTTGTTTCCGCTATTAAGCACTATTTAACATTGGTTGCAACTGAAGGGAGAGCAGAGAATGTTTTGTAGGCATTGCGGTGCTGAAATCAACGATAAGGCGGTAGTTTGTGTTTATTGTCACAAGCCTGTGCGAGCAGATAAAACTGCCGGTTCAGGTTATCATGGTGTTATTGGTTTTGTGCTGGCGGTTCTCGCTTTATTTTTGCCGGTTACAGGTTTAGATATTGTGTGCGGTACTGCTGCTTTTATTTTTTCCGTCGTTGGTTTAGCTCGCAACCAAAGAACAGGTTTGTCCATTGCAGGAATAATTATTTCCATACTTGCTGTTATTGGGGCAATTGTGATGCTATTTGATGGCACATATCACAATTACTATATTATTTAAAAACTGGAGGATGATAAAATGTATTGTCGGAATTGTGGTGCTGCAGTAAATGAAAAAGCGGAGGTGTGTATGTCCTGTGGAGTTCGCCCCCTTAATGGCAATAAGTTCTGTCAGGAATGTGGCGCGGAAACTTCTGAGAAACAGGAAATATGCACAAAATGCGGCTGCCGTTTAGTAGGTGCAGGCAGTAGCGGTGTAAAGATTGACGGCAGTAGTGGCATGGTGTATCCGAGCGATCCGCCCAAAAGCCCCACCACAGCAACATTGTTAAGTTGTTTTATCACAGGTATCGGGCAAATCTATCTAGGTCAAACCCTTAAAGGTATAGTTTGGCTTATTGGCGGCATTTTGCTTTCACTGGCCACGGGTGGTATTCTTGCTTTACCGATTTGGATTGCAGTGATGGTTGATGCCTATAGAATCGGGAAGAAATTAGAGTCGGGACAGCCTGTCGGACAATGGGAGTTTTTCTAAAAGGAGTATTTCATGTTAGATTTATGTCCCCGGTTTATACTCAAATATTTTGCGGGAGCAAATAAAAAATATTTTTGCTATATATTTACGGCACTAATTATAGGTGTGGCGGCAATATTTTATAATTCCGGAATCTGGCAGCAAAGTGGGATTTTTACTTCAGGCTATTCATTTTTGAGCCGCATCAGAGCTGTCTTACACATAGGGGGCAGATGTCCCCTTTGCGGGGGGACGCGTTCCTTTTTAAGCTTATTTTCCGGTAATCTCCGGGAAGCTTTACATTACAGTATCTTTGGCACTTTTGTATTCTTTATTGTCTATTTATTGCTGCCTTTTCGTTTATTGCTTGCTTGTGGGGTGAAAAACTATTTACTAAACCGGGTTAAAGCACTTGATTGGTGGCTGGAAGAGCGTTTTCTTTATTTTTTAGCCATCACATCCGGTTTACAGTGGCTCTTGGATTATCTGGGGCTTTGGCGCTGGTACGCATAGTTTTAATTAGCGGCAAAACATCTTCGTAAAATGAAGGGTAAATCAGGGTAATGGTAGAATTGATGAAGAGAGAATAAGGGGCTGCACAGGAGTCTTTAGTGTGGCCAACTTTGATTTAAAGGAGGCACATGTTCAGATGTCAGGAATGGATAATTTGAAAAATGTTGTGCGGGAACCTAATGTGGTAGAGTTAAAACCGTGGAAATCAATTCATGATGAAATTAAAGAGCCCATGGTGACCGGTCTGGGACCGATTGATATTCCCGAGTCGGTTTTGGCAATGGGATTTGCCCGTATAACCGAACCGGTCAGTTTAGGTAATCCTACCCACAAACATCCTTTTGACCAATGGATTTACATTATCGGTGAGGGTGAAAATTTTGCCGAACTGGATGCTGATCTGGAAATGACCCTCGGTGATGAAATTATTAAGATTAATTATCCCTGCTATATCTTCATTCCTAAAAATGTAATGCATTGCCCCTTGGAAGTAAAACGCGTCGGTAAACCGTTTCTCTTCATTGATGCCAGAATTACCGAAGAAGCCTCTGTACGTCCGGAATCAATCAAGAAATCACCTCAAGTGAAATACATAGCAAAAAAGAAGGAGTAAAGCCGGCCAATAAAAATGATGATAAAAGAAGGGATGCTTTTTAGCATTCCTCTTTTATCGCTTTTTTGGAGATGAGAGATGAAGCAGTCATATAATTTAACAGAAGGAAAAATTGTACAAGCATTATTTAGATTGGCCCTTCCCATCATGGGCACATCGCTGGTACAACTGGCATATAACCTGACGGATATGATTTGGGTAGGCAGGATTGGTGCACGCGCTGTGGCAGCCGTCGGTACTGCCGGCTTTTTTACCTGGCTGGCAATGGCTTTTATTCTTATTCCCAGAACAGGAGCCCAGGTAGGTGTGGCACAGGCCATCGGCAGGGGAGACTCCCGGGAGGCAAAAATTTATATACAACACAGTATCCAGCTGATAATTTGCCTGGCTTTATTTTACGGCGCTATTCTTATTGTTTTCCGCAAGCCGTTAATCGGTTTTTTTAACCTTAAAGAAACGGATATAATTAATAATGCCACAATCTACCTGGTGATCATTTCCTGCGGACTGCTTTTTTATTTTTTGAATCCTGTTTTTACAGCCGTTTTTAATGGTTTTGGGGACAGTAAAACGCCTTTTCTGGTTAATTCAGTAGGTCTTGTTACCAATATGGTTTTGGATCCGCTGATGATTTTAGGTATCGGCCCTTTCCCCCGGCTGGAGGTTGCCGGAGCTGCCATTGCCACCGTCATCGCCCAGGCGATAGTTACATTAATTTTTCTTGTGCTGGTGAAAAAAAGACCGGAGTTTTTCTCCGGGGTACGGCTTTTCGCCGGGCTGAAAAAGGAATATGTGCGGAAAATTGTCAAATTAGGCTTCCCTCTTGCTCTGCAAAGTGGTTTATTTACCATCTTTGCCATGGGTGTCACCCGGATTATTGCCCAGTGGGGACCTATCCCCATCGCAGTGCAGAAGGTAGGCTCACAGATAGAAGCAATTTCCTGGATGACGGCAAGTGGCTTCGAAGCAGCCATGAGCACTTTTGTGGGGCAAAATTACGGGGCAAAAAAGTGGCAGCGTGTGATTAGAGGATATTTTGCCGGCATGTCAATCATGTCAGTCATTGGTATCCTGGCCACAGGGTTACTGATTTTTGCCGCTAGACCGCTTTTTAAGATTTTTATTCAGGAAGAAGAAACAGTCAGGCAGGGAATAGTTTATCTGAGGATTTTGGGATTTTCACAGTTATTTATGTGTATTGAAGCAACTACTGCCGGTGCTTTTAATGGTTTGGGCAGGACAATCCCTCCCTCTTTTGTCGGTATCTTTTTCAATGCCTCAAGAATTCCCCTGGCTTTGCTCCTTTCCGCTACCAGGCTCGGGCTTAACGGAATCTGGTGGACCATAAGTATCACCAGCATTTTTAAAGGAGTTGTGCTGTGTACGTGGTATTTAATAATGTTAAAAAGGTCCCCGGAAACGAAAGCAATGCTGACAAACTAAAGTCTCCTTTTTCTTCGGGTAAGAAAGCGTCAGCTCCCCATTGTTGGTGGAAGCCGGGCGCTTTTTCATTACTGGTGAGGAGGTACGGATGCAGAACCAATATTTGAAAGCATTTATCCGGTATTCTACTTTAAACGTTTTGGGGATGATGGGCATTTCTTGCTATATCCTGGCGGATACATACTTTGTTGCCAATGGCTTGGGTGCCCAGGGGTTGGCGGCACTGAATTTAGCAATTCCCACTTACAGCTTCATCCTGGGAATCAGCTTGATGCTTGGTATGGGCGGGGCAACCAAGTATACCATCTGTAAAAGCCGTAAAGAAGATAAACTTGCCGATACTACCTTTACCAATACAGTATTTTGGGCAGCTGTCTTGGCCGTGGTTTTTATCCTGACAGGTATTTTCTTTGCTGCTCCCCTGACAAGAGCATTAGGGGCCGAAGGAGAAATTTTTGTCATGACCAAAACTTATATGCAAGTTCTGCTCCTTTTTGCCCCGGCACTTTTATTGAATAATATTTTGCTTTGTTTTGTCAGGAATGACAATAATCCCAAACTGGCTATGTTTGCCATGCTTGGCGGCAGTATAGCCAATATTATTCTTGACTACATTTTTATTTTCCCGCTGCAAATGGGCATGTTCGGGGCAGTCTTTGCCACCTGTTTGGCGCCTATTATCAGCATGCTGATTCTGTTGGACCACTGGATAAAAAGGAAAAATAATTTCCACCTGCTTAAAATAAAACCTGCTTTTAAAATTACACAGGAGATAATCTCTTTAGGCTTTCCCTCCCTGGTAGCGGAAGTATCGGCCGGTATTGTGATGATTATCTTTAATCTGATACTGCTTAATCTGAGGGGCAATCTTGGTGTGGCTGCTTATGGGGTAATTGCCAACCTGTCCCTTGTGGTTATTGCTGTTTACACAGGCATTGCGCAAGGTATCCAGCCGCTATTTAGTCAAGCTTACGGTTTAGGCGAGAAGGAAAATGTCAGAAAAATTTTATCCTACGCGCTGGTAACCATTATCAGCATTTCATGTTTAATATATTTTTCCTTTTATGTGTTTGCAGATCCCATTGTCAGTGTTTTTAACGGCGAAAATCATGTACAGTTGCAAGGAATTGCCACTAGCGGCTTAAAAATCTATTTTACGGCCATCTTTTTTGCAGGTTTTAATATTATCATTGCCATGTTTTTTACTTCTACGGCCAATCCTGTACCGGCGCATATTATTTCTTTAACCAGAGGACTCTTTTTAGTTGTGCCCATGGTGTTTTTACTCTCATCATTTTTAGGTACAACGGGGGTATGGCTGGCATTTCCGGTTACTGAAGGCTTAGTGGCCATCTTATGCGCAGCTCTTTACTTTAAATTAGCTCCGGTTTACCTGCCCGGGCGTAGGCTTATGGGCAGCAGTGATAATGCCGGTGTAAATAGAGAAGTTTAACGCGAGGCGTCTTTCTTGATGCCGGGAAGTGGGCAAAGAGAAGTATTGGCAGTAAATAAGGTTCATGTTATGATGTTGATAATACATATGATTTTGTTCACAAGTTATTAGCGAGCTAATTTACGGTCAAATTTACGAGGTGGCGTATGATTGTAAGTGTAATGACTGTGAAACTGTATGCGCCGTGGATTCATAGTCTCAAGGAAAAAAGAATGACTGTAAGAAGCCTTTGCCAGAAACTGCGCAATAAGTTTAATGTATCTGTCATTGAAAGTAAAGCCCAGGATCTGCATCAAACCATCTTTATCTCCATTGCTTATCTTGCCAATAATGCAGCCCTGGCGGATAGCATGGGTGATAGAATTACCCGCTATATTGAGACTAATACGGATGCAGAAATAGTGGAGCTTATTATTGAGCAGGAGTAGGAGCCGTAAACTGGGCTCAAACGTTTGTATTTATGTCTGCAGGTAAGAAAAACAAAAAATGAAAGGAGGCATCTGAAAAAACAACCGATTTCTTATTTATTTGCTTAAACTTGTTAAAGGGAGGTAAGTGAGATGAAAAATTTAGAAGGAAGAGTTGCTTTCATTACAGGTGCAGCCAGCGGTATTGGTCTTGGTATCGCCAAAGCTTGCGGTAAAGCCGGCATGAAAGTTATTATCGCCGATGTCAGGCAGCAGGCAATTGATGAGGTACTGCCCTATTTCCAAGAAAAGGGCTGGCCGGTACACGGCATCCAGCTTGATGTTACCGACCGCGAGGCTTATGCCAAGGCGGCCGACGAGGCAGAGTCGGTTTTTGGCAAGATTCACCTTTTGGTAAACAATGCAGGAGTAGAAGTGCCCGCACGTCCGCTTTGGGAATCTACTTTTGAGGATTGCGATTTTATTGTTGGGGTTAACATTCAAGGCATACTGAACGGGATCATTACCATTCTCCCCCGCATGCTTAAACACGGGGAAGAAGGACATGTAGTCAGCACAGCTTCAGAATCGGGATTATCTGTGGTTCACAACTGTGCCCTTTACTGCATGACTAAAGCGGCCGTCATTGCTTTAATGGAGACTTTGGCTTCTGATCTGCAGGGTACAAATGTAGGTGCTTCCGTTTTTTGCCCCGGTCCTATCGTGGGCAACTTGCGTGCAACCTCAAAAGAAGTACGCCCGCAGCACCTGCAAAACGATAGTGACCCGGTTCCGCCAGCTCCAGCCGCTGATCAGGAGATGCCGGAATTTGATTTCAGCAAGTTGCTCATGTCAGCAGAAGAAGCGGGAGAACGTGTCTTACGCGGTGTCCGCCGTCAAGACCTTTATATCCTGACTCATACGGAATTTAAAGAAGGACTGCGGAAAAAGTTTGATGCTATCCTGCGCGCTTTTCCCGACCAGCCCATTAATGATGATTTTATCAAACTCTTTAGCTTCCTCATTACCAACCCCATTTATGAGACGCAAACCACACCCGGTCCCCTAAAAACGGAATAAGGTGAATCAGGATTAAATTAATGTTCTTCTTTGGGCCTGCATATGTATGATTAGAGAAAAAAGTGCTTATAAATAAAAGGCGGCAC
>JAAYSO010000137.1 GCA_012523945.1 Bacillota bacterium | reverse complement strand
GCTCCATGGTTACATCCTCCTTCTCCTATTTCCAGCTAAAAAATCCCGGGTAAGTATCCGCTGTATTTTTTATACCTAGGTATTATACCCTGATTGTACCTTTTCAGTCAAATTGCTTTTAGTCAAAAAGTTTGGAGACAGACAATTCTTCATGAATGCGGATAATGGCATCTCCAAT
This sequence comes from Bacillota bacterium, assembly GCA_012523945.1. GTDB lineage: Bacteria > Bacillota > Dethiobacteria > Dethiobacterales > Dethiobacteraceae > JAAYSO01. Next base: position 4,620 of record JAAYSO010000137.1, on the reverse strand, counting down.
CAATGGAGCTACTGATAAGACTTTTATCTTTGTGCCCTCAAGTTTCTGAGGTATAGTGTTGGTCACAACAATTTTTTTAATAGGTGATTCCTCCAGGCGCTTGATGGCTTCCCCGGACAAGACCGGGTGCGTACAACAAGCATACACATCTTTTGCCCCATGTTCCAGCAAAGCTTGTGCTCCCAGGGAAATAGTACCTGCCGTATCTATGATGTCATCAATCATAATGACTGTTTTACCTTCCACGTTTCCGATAATATGCATAACTTCAGCCACATTCGGTTCCGGACGCCTTTTATCAATAATGGCAATGGGCAATTTCAGCCGTTCGGCCAGCTCCCGCGCCCGGGTAACACCGCCCATGTCCGGTGAAACCACCACGGCATCTATAAGGTTTTTACCAAGAAAATAATTGGAAAGGATCGGCAGACTTTTCAAGTGATCTACGGGAATGTCAAAAAATCCCTGAATCTGACCGGCATGAAGATCCATGGTAATAACACGATCGGCACCGGCTGTTGTTAATAAATCCGCCACCAGCTTTGCCGTAATGGGATCCCTGGCTCTGGTTTTACGGTCTTGACGCGCATAACCGTAATAAGGCAGTACAGCATTAATACTTTTGGCCGACGCCCGTTTCATGGCATCCATCATAATTAACAATTCCATGAGATTTTCATTGGCAGGATAGCAGATCGGCTGGACAATAAAAACATTTGCTCCTCTGACACTTTCACCGATATAGATACTGACTTCTCCGTCACTGAAACGTTTTATCTCTGCCTTTCCCAAAGAAATACCAATATGCTCGGCAATTTCTGTAGTCAGCGCCAAATTTGCCGTGCCGCTAAAAATCTGGAGCTTTTTTGCTCGATACACGCTTTACCCTCCTGACTATAAGCTGCTTGCCATTTCTGCCCGGCGGCAGGTGCAGAGCTGCAGCTTGAATTCAACCTGTACAAAGGGCTTATCTTCGCCTACGGTCATTCTTTTTCCTGCCTGCTTTCGTCATTTTTCGCCGCTTTCTTTTCTAAAAAGCGGCGGGCAAGCCCATCCTTATTTACTTGTTGGGTACGCTCTATGGCCAACGCTCCCTCCGGCACATCACGGGCAATGGTTGAACCGGCAGCCACAAAGGCGCCCTTACCGATTTTTACAGGCGCCACCAAATTACTGTTACAGCCAATAAACGCCTCATCACCAATGATAGTCTGGTGTTTATTTTGCCCGTCATAATTAACCACAATAGCACCAGCCCCGATATTTACATCCTGACCGACCTGCGCATCCCCTATGTAAGCAAGATGTGCCACTTTACTGCCACTGCCCAGGGAAGACTTTTTGATTTCTACAAAATCACCGATTTTAACGCCTGTTTTAAGTTCAGTTTCAGGACGCAAATGGGCGTAAGGGCCGACCGTTACCTTATCTGCAATAATGCAACCTGTGGCTACAGAATGGCGGATAACTACGCCATCACCGATGCGGCAATCTGTAATTTCCGTGTTGGGACCAATCACACAGCCGCTGCCAATACGCGTTTCGCCCTTCAAAAAAGTCTGCGGCATAAGTATGGTATCTTGACTCACTTGAACGCCTGCATCTACATATGTGCTTTTAGGATCAATTAAAGTAACGCCTGCCTCCATTAGTTGCCTGTTTATTCTTTCCTGCATAAGCTGCTGCGCCTCTGCCAGCTGCAGCCTGTCATTAACACCCAGAGCCAAACGATAGTCAGACAAAAGGTGTGTATTTACTATACCCCCATATTGCAAAATTAAAGCAATACAGTCGGTCAGATAATACTCCCGCTGTGCATTGTCATTATTAACTTCAGACAAAGCTCTACGCAGGTAATTAACTTCAAAAAGATAAGTCCCGGTATTAATCTCAGTGACAGCCCGTTCTTTACTGTCGGCATCCTTTTCTTCAACTATTTTTTGGACGTTGCCGGAAGCATCCCTAATAATGCGTCCGTAGCCGTAAGGATCGGGAACCCGGGCGGAAAGAATGGTGGCTGCAGCTTCTGTTTCTTTAAATGTCTGCAAGAGCCCCTGAAGCGTCTCGGCCGTCAGCAAAGGTGTATCCCCGCACAAAATAAGCACGGAACCTTTTGCCGGCAGTAAAGATTTTGCCTGCATGACTGCATGTGCCGTGCCTAATTGCTCTTTTTGCTCCGCATAAAAAACAGTATCGGCAAAGAAGTTTTTAACTTCCTCACCTTTATGGCCCACAACCACTATGATCTCGGAACAAATGCTTTTTGCTGCCTCAATAACGTGCTCCAGCATAGGCCGGCCGCATATCGGATGGAGCACTTTGGGCAGCTGTGATTTCATCCGTTTGCCTTCTCCTGCGGCCAAAATAACTGCCGCCATCTTTTCCACCGTCATGCCCCCTTTTCTCTAGTTTAACTCAATTGGTCTCATTTTAGATCATAACAGATAAAAAGGATAAAAAAAAGGAGCATATGCTCCGTTATGCACCAACCAACTCTCCTTCTTTTTCCAGCTCTGCATTATAGGCATTTAAAACCGCCGTTTGTATAAGCTCGCGCGTCTCAGAGGTGATGGGATGCGCGATATCTTTGAACTCTCCGTCGGGAGTTCTTTTACTGGGCATGGCTACAAACAAACCATTGTTTCCGTCAATAATCCGCACATCATGGACCACAAACTGGTTGTCCAAAGTAATGGAAACAATTGCTTTCATCTTTCCCTCGCTATTAATTTTTCTAATTCTGACATCTGTTACTTCCATCATTTTCACCGCCTTTCAAGCACGCACTGTATGTATTTTGCTATTTCCACAAAAACATTGCAATTCCTTCTTTTTTTTGGCAAAATATTTGCCATTATTAACTTTTTCTTAATCTTCGCCGCTTAACGAGGTGCCAATAAATGTTCAGCCAAACGCAAATCACTAAGCTTATCTACATCGGTGCCAATTTCCGGAAATCTGGAAATTATGGCCTGCCCCGATAAGCCGAATAATTCCTCAAAACGAGCTTCCAACTCTGCGATTGACAGTCTATGTGTGAAAAATTTTATAATAAAAACTATACCAAAAACTGAAACTAAACGAAGCGGACTTTTACGCATGGCGAAAATTTCTTCCAGGCGCGGCAGCATCGTTTGCAAACAGCGGGGACTGACAATAAATAAATTACCGCCTGTATACTCTCCTTCCTTCAATTTCACATATGTTCGCTTAACACCGGGAAAACGCATTTCATTATCCTGGCGGGAAACAATGGGATAATAAAAATCTTTTTGCCCCGAACAACTTTGCAGCAATTCCTCCACCGCCTCCGGCGTTAAAAAAGGCACATCTGAAGAACATACCAGAAAATGTTTTTCAGGCTGTAGCGCCATAAAACCCCGCTCCATATTTTCTACAATATTTTTACCTTCCTCAACAAGTGTAACCTCATCACCCAAAGCTTCCGCCGCCAATAAATCTTTCGGGCCCACCACGGCGATACGGCCGATGCTTTCAACCTGTTTCAAGGCGGCAAGCACATAGGAAAGCATGGAGCGACCGTGTATTTTTATAAAGGCTTTATTCTGTACCTGCTGCTCCTTCGTTAACTCTGATGGTTTAGCTCCTCCGGCTAAAACTACAACATCAGTCATGAGGCAAACCTCCTCCTGTATGCGGCTGGCAAGTATCCGTCAGCCAGACCTTGTATCTCTCATGTAATAGTAATTGTGCCAATTTTTCCGCTTCCGCCCGGGAATTAAATAAGGCAAAAACAGTAGGACCACTGCCGCAAAGCAGCGCGGAACCGGATGCATTCATTTTTGCCTTCAGTGTTTTAACAGCAGGATGTATTCGAAAAACTGCCGGTTCCAGCATATTGGTTAAATGGCTGATTATTTGCCGGTGGTTTTTTGCTTTCAGGGCAGAAAGCATACCCGGCAGATCATACGCCCCGCTAAAATCATCAGGCTGTAAAGCGGCGTAAACTGAGGCAGTAGAAACATAAAAACCCGGATTGGCCAACACAACGTAAAAGGGCGGGCAGTTGGGCAACTCGGTTATGATTTCGCCCCGTCCCGTGCCCAACGCCGTGCCTCCACGAAGACAAAAGGGCACGTCCGAACCCAGCCGGGCTGCAAGTTCAAAGATTACATCCTCTTCCCAGGGCAACTGCCATAAACGCACAAGCCCGCGCAAGGTAGCGGCAGCATCACTGCTACCGCCGGCCAATCCGGCAGCCAGCGGTATTCTTTTCTCTAAACGGATATGTACTCCTTGTTTTACCTCATACAACAATTTTAGCCTTTCTGCAGCGCGCCAGACCAAGTTGTCCTGGGCGGCAGGAAGGCCGGAATGATCACAAGACAAGATTATGTTGTTTTCTTTAATTTTGGTAAAGGTGAGTGTATCGTGTAAAGCAAGACTTTGATAAACCGTCTCCAATTGATGATAACCGTCATCACGTTTCCCGGTTACCGCCAATAGTAAATTAATTTTGGCATATGCTTTTTCATAAATAGACATTTTGTCCTCCCCAGATTGCTGCCAAAGCATTCGGCATTCCAGGGAAAAACTCCTGCTAAGAAAGTGCCACGGTACTATCTATTTTTTCCGGCAAAGCAGTTTTATTAACCAAGG